>JAICQC010000072.1 GCA_025938055.1 Anaerolineales bacterium
AATTTACCGTTAGAGGAGTCACCTATGAAAGCAAAACGTTTCTTCAAGTTTGTTACCCTGCTGGTCAGCATTGCCGCGATTGCGACTGCTTGTGGGGCACCAACCACCCAAGCGCCTGTAGCTACGGAACCACCTGCCACTGAGTCCCCCGCGACCGAAGCGCCAATAGAAGCACCAACAGAAGCGGCAACTGAAGCGCCCACCGAGGCGCCAACAGAAGCCGCCACCGAAGCCCCTGCCGCAGACGAGAATCCCTATCGCCCGACCGAGCTGCTCGATGCAGTGCAAGCGATTAAAGACGCGACCGCCGGACAGAGCGCGCCGGACGGGGCGAAGTTCGCCATCCTTACAAACAATCTCTCACCATTCTGGACCGCCGCCCAACAGGGTGCGAGTCGCGCCTCGGCTGAGTTGGGGGTTCCAATCACTTTCCAGGGCCCCACGGCGGCTGACCTTCTTTCTCAACAATTGACCATGTTGGAGACGTTCGTCAATGACGATTACACGGCGATTACGTTCTCAGCAATTGACCGGGAGGCAGCAGGGTCAATTGTCCAGCAGGCAGTGGATGAAGGCATCCCTGTATTCTGCATGGACTCGGATGCGACTGGGACAGCTCGCTCCATGTACATTGGCATGTCGGACTACGATGCTGGTGTTGCCGCGGCTGAGGCTGCTCTGGAAATCATCGGCGAGGGACAAGTGGTTGGTCTTGTAGGTTTTGCCACAGCCCAGAATGCTCAAGACCGCATCGCTGGCGTTATGGATACCCTGGAAGGCACAGCCCTGGAAATGGTCGAGGTGATGTATGACGATGTCAAACCTGAAGTCGCCTTGAGCAATGCCCAGACGGCTATTCAAAAATACCCTGACCTGGCCGGGTTCATCACCTTCTATTCTTATGATGGTCCGGCGGCGGGTCAGGCTGTGAAGCAAGCTGGAAGGGAAGGCGAGATCAAAATAGTAGCCTTCGACGCCGAGCCGGAGACACAGCGCCTGATGCAGGAGGGCGTCGTGCAGGTTATGATCGGCCAGCGCGTTTTCCATTATGGCTACCTCAGCGGCTATGTCATGTATGCAGCGTCCATCCTGGGTATTGAAGAAACCCTTGCGTTGCTGGAGCCGTGGCGGGACGGTGAGGACAATTTCCGTTTGAACACGGGGATCGACGTCATCCACGCGGATACCTTTGACCTATACAAAGAATACTTGAACTCCATCGGTATTCCGTCGCAATAACATCTACATTAGGATGGTCGCTCTTCATACCAAGAGCGACCATCCTCGTTTTCGCGAGCTTTCTCTCGGCGCTCGGAAAATTTCGGCTGGACTCCTCAGCCCAACTCTGGTTTACTTAATCAATGAATCCTATGGAAAGCCAGCCTTTACTGCAAATGGAACAGGTCTCCAAACACTTCCCCGGCGTTCAGGCGTTGGAGCAAGTGGATTTTGAGATTTATCCAGGAGAGATTCTGGGCTTGGTGGGCGAAAACGGCGCGGGCAAGTCCACCCTCATCAAAATCCTGTCGGGCGTGTATGCCAAAGATCAGGGGCTCATCCAGTTCCGGGGACAATCTGTGGATTTTCGCACCCCACACGCAGCCCAAGAATCTGGAATCGCTACTATTTATCAAGAACTGGCGCTGGTGCCTCACTTGAGCGTGTCTGAAAATGTTTTTCTAAACCGCGAACCACTCCGATTTCCGTTGTTGGGCGCTGTCGATTTTAGAAAGATGCGTCGGCAGACCGAAGCGATCATGGCCGACCTGGGGGTTCAGATTACCAGCAGCCGTCCGGTGAAAGATTTGACCCTTGCCTCCCAGCAGATGGTGGAGATTGCCAAGGCGGTCTCTCGCAATGCCCATCTGCTGCTGATGGATGAACCAACCTCGGCGCTTTCCAGCAAGGAAGTGGACGCTCTCTTCAACCTGATGCGTCGATTGAAGCAAAAAGGTGTTTCAGTGGTATTTGTGAGTCATCGACTGGAAGAAGTATTACGAGTGGTGGATCGTATCATCATCATGCGCGATGGACGACGGGTGGGCAGCCTGCCTGTAGCCGAGGCAAGCGAGTCCAGGCTCATCCACCTGATGGTCGGTCGTGAGGTGGGCCTTTTTCCAAAAGTTGACGTACCAATTGGCGAACCCGTCTTGGAACTACGTGATATTTCCGGCCCGAACGGAGTCCGGAATGTGAACTTCACAGTGCACAAAGGTGAAATTGTCGGGCTAGCCGGACTCATTGGCGCGGGACGTACGGAGTTGGTGCGTCTGATCTGTGGCGCGGATCGCCGTAGCAAAGGCACCATTCTCATTGACGGGAAAGAGGTCCATATCAACAGCCCGGCAGAGGCAGTGGCACATGGCATTGGCTGGGTGCCGGAGGATCGCAAGCAACATGGCCTGGTGCTTGGCATGGATGTCAAGCAGAATACTACACTGGCTATTCTCCGCCGAATTTCCAACCAGGTTGGGGCTGTGCACTTGAGAAAAGAGCGGGAGATCACCGCGCATTATCGCGAGGCACTTTCCATTGCCACATCTGATTTGTCGAAGACAGTGAAATTTCTCAGCGGCGGTAACCAGCAAAAAGTGGTGTTAGCGAAGTGGTTAAGCACCAAACCAAAAATTCTGATCATGGACGAACCGACTCGCGGCATCGATATAGGCGCCAAGGCTGAGTTTCATGCTCTAATGAGCCGACTGGCGCAACAAGGCATTGGCATCCTGATGATTTCCTCTGAAATGCCCGAAATTATGGGGATGAGCGACCGGGTGATTGTCATGTGTCAGGGACGGGTCACGGGCGAGTTCAAGCGTGGCCAACTTTCTCAGGTCGAGATCATGACCAGCGCCACCAAGTTCCTCGATCTGGTGTCGGGTCCCAAGTCTGAGTTGAGTAGTCCGCCTGCCTAGGTATTAGTTTGGTGGCATCCACGCCGCGCGCCTCAATGCCTTCTGCTTAAGAAACACTCTTTATTCGTTGACAAACGTCTGGGAATCGCCGTTGGATCGAGATCCCGTAACTGGAGGACTCAAGATATGGAAAAAGATGCCAAGCTAGGAAGTGGAGATACCGCCCAGGCTGTTCAGCCAATGGAAACCTGGAGCCAGACCATCCGAAAGTCATTAACCGTCCCCCAGTTCATTTTATTCCTCATCGTCCTTGTCTTGCTGGCTATTGGTGGGGTGATTAATCCACGCTTCCTCGGCGTGGATAACATGAAAATTGTCACTCGCGATATTGCCATCCTGGCGATTGCGGCTATTGGGGTTGGCTTCCCCATCCTGACTGGCGGAATTGATCTGTCGGTCGGTTCTGTGGTTGGTCTCGGCGGCGTGGTGGTGGCTTATTTCATGATGCGGCTAGGACTCCCGGTCTGGCTCAGCATCATCCTGACGTTGATCGTGGCTGTGCTGATCGGTTCGGTTCATGGGTTGTTTGTCACCAAACTCAGAATGCATGGCTTTCTCATCACCCTGGTGACATTGGGCCTTGCCCGCGGTTTCATTCTGGTGTTGACGAATGCTTTTCCTATCACCGGTCTGCCACGCGAATTCAATACAATTGGGCAGGGCTATATAGCCGACCTGGTCCCCGTGCCGCTGGTGATTTGTGCTGTGATAGCGGCGCTGGCATTTTACTTACTTCGGTTCACATACATTGGGCGGCAGATTTATGCCACCGGCAGCAACATGGAGGCAGCGCGTCTGTCGGGTGTAAACGTGGATGCCCGAATCACGTTGTGTTATATCATTTCTGTTATGTGCGCTGCGACAGTCGGCATGATTCAGGCCGCTCGCTTGAGCATCGGTCATCCTGCTGCTGGCGAAGGCTTCGAATTGCTGGCGATAGCCGCCTGCATTTTGGGCGGCGTCAGTCTGATGGGCGGCGAGGGAGGCATCTTCGGCATTCTTATTGGCGCGGCGTTAATTGGCACTGTGCAAAATGAGATGGTGATGCTCAATATCAATCCCTATTGGCACAAGATTGTGATCAGCCTGGTGCTGCTTGCAGCCATCACCCTGGATTATGCCCGCCGACGCCGGGAGTAACGTAGCGCATCTTAGTACGGGCGCCAGATGAACTCCGCTGGTACGGTATCTCAGATAGCTCAAGAGCTGTTCGTTTTATCACGACCAATTTGAGCAAGGGCTATAAGCCACACACCATGACTTCGACCCTGCCTGCTTCCATCCCGGATTGTGTTTGTTGATGCGCGGTATACTACGGCTGCAGGTCATTGGGCATCGTTCGTCAGCGCGGACAATTCGGCGAACTTCACCAAACACTTCGTAAATCATGCTCGCACTGCGAGCACAACTTCTCTCATCAGGGTCAGATATGGAGCTAACAACACCCATTCGTCATCGATTACGTCACGGCGATATGTTTATCTGGTCATTCCTGTAGTTCACCCTCCAATGGTTCAGAAAAGGCCCTAAAATCCACATGAAAAAGAATGACCGCCTTCGTACAGGGGATTCGGCTTTAGTACGTCAGATTAACCTCTCTGTCATTATGAATAACCTGCGTAAAAAAGCGCCGATTTCGCGCGCAGGATTGGCACAGGCAACAGGTCTAAACAAAACGACGGTCTCCAGTCTGGTTGATGAACTCTTACAGCGCCAATTTGTTCGAGAGATTGGATTCACCAATTCAGGCAAAGGACATCCGGCAATCATGCTCGATCTCAATCCAGCCGCTGGGTTCATCGTCGGTTGTGAGATTGGCGTGGATTTCATTCTGGTGGTCTGCACTAATTTCGCGCCGGAGATCATCTGGCGTTATGAAGAACCTACTAATCCCACCATGGGGCAACATGTAATCCTCGATCGCGCGCGCGCCCTTTTGAACGAGGCCATTAAGAGGGGATACCTGGAATATGGCACACTCCTGGGGATTGGAATAGGCGTAGCCGCATTGATCGATCAGTCTACTGGAACCATGCTTTTCGCTCCCAATCTGGGATGGAGAGATCCTTTCCCGATTCGTGCCCTGTTGCAAGAATCCTTCCCGCAAGTTCCTTTGATTGTGGACAACGAAGCAAACATTGCAGCTTTGGGAGAACACTATTTCGGCGCGGCGCAGGACCATGACGAAGTGCTATATATCAGCGCAGGTGTCGGCCTTGGGGGTGGAATCGTGCATGATGGGCGAGTATTCAGCGGTGTAGCTGGGGTTGGCGCCGAATTCGGCCATATGACGATGGACCCTGACGGCGAGCTTTGTAGTTGCGGTAATTTCGGCTGCTGGGAGAATCAGGTCAGCCAGCGAGCATTGTTCCGTCATATCCGAAAGAGTTTTGAGCAAGGCGAGACGGGAACGCTATTCCACATGACAAACGGGGGTGTCGACCCGCTGACAGTACCGATGATCGTCGACGCGGCTCGCGCGGGGGATGCCGTGGCGTTGGGGGCGTTCGAAAAAATTGGCCACGACCTGGGGATCGGGATTGCTTCGCTGGTCAATGGATTGAATCCGGAATTGGTTGTATTTGGTGGTGTGCTCAGCCTTGCCGGTGAATTTCTGATGCCGCCCGTGGAAAAGGAGCTGGAGCAACGTGCCTTGCGCTGGAATCGCGAGGCGACAAAGGTCGTCCTGGCAAAACATGGCTTCGATGCCGCTGTGATGGGCGGCGTGGCAGCAGTTTACGAGACTATTCTTGCACAACCAAATCTTATCGGTTCGCTCGAATGATGACCCTCATTTGTCCCAGAATTAAATAGCTATACTCCGGGTCGAAATTTTAGAGGTTTTAAAATGCATTATGGTGAAATCCCTGGAGTAAATAAACCTGTCGCACGCATTGTGCAGGGCACGACTATGATTGGCGCTGATCTGGATAAGGTGCACAGCTTTGCGCTGCTAGATCAGGTTTACGAGCTTGGCTGCAATACCATTGACACAGCCCACGTATACGGCGGTGGCAACAGCGAACGTATCATTGGGATGTGGATAAAAGAACGCGGCCTGCGGGACAAGATCGTTATCATCACCAAAGGTGCGGCTCATTCCAAAGATCGCAGGAGGATGACGCCTTTCGATATTGCCTCGGACTTACACGATTCCCTGGCACGTCTTAGGACGGACTACATTGACCTGTATTTACTGCACCGCGATGACCCCGATTTGCTTGTTGAACCGATTCTTGATGCATTGAATGAGCATCGGCAGGCTGGGAAAATTAATGCCTTCGGGGCCTCGAACTGGTCTCATGGGCGGATTGAGTCAGCTAATGCCTATGCATTCGCCAACAAACTGGAGCCGTTTGTGGCGAGTAGCCCCCAATTCAGCCTTGCCGATTCGCTCGATGAACCATGGCCGCTTTGTGTAAGCATAAGTGGACCTGCGGGAGTCGCCGCACGGGATTGGTACACAAAAACGCAAATGCCTTTACTTGTCTGGTCGCCGCTGGCAAGCGGCTTCTTCTCTGGGCGCTTTCGCCGTAATAACCTTCATAGGTTTGGAGAACGGGAGTGGGATGAGGTAGCTGTGCGTACGTATGCGAGCGAGGCAAACTTCCAACGTTTCGACCGGGCGGAAACATTGGCTTCTGAAAAAGGACTGACCCCCGCCCAGGTTGCTCTGGCATATGTAACGAATCAGGCTATGAATATGTTTGTATTGGTAGGCCCGCACAGCAGCGAAAAGTTCAAGGCAAACATTGAAGCGAGCAAAGTCTACTTAACTGCCCGGGAGATGGACTGGCTGGACTTGAAAACCGATACTCGTTGACATCAATCTTTAAGGATTTATGCGGTTACCAGTAGGGATCCAGACTCGCATGCTTTTCAGACCACGATTTCCCCAAGCGTAATACGGGATAGCTGTTAACTTCACCTTTCGGTCTGAGACTCGATTCTCATTCTCTACATTCAATGGACGATACAGTCCATTCTTACGCCCATCAGGTTGAGCCGCCTGATAACCAGATCCCTCCAGAATCCTGATTCTGCCTAGCAAGTCGTTTTCCCAGCGGCTCCTCAGTTCCTGAGTCGTATCGATTTTGACATCCAACAAATTAACTCCCTGTTCCTGATCGTGTTCCTCGAGGCAGTACACAATTGGACCACGTTGGATTGCTACACAGCCTCGTACACTATCCACACGGGAATCAGCTTCAACAAAAAGGGGTTGCATGGGGAAATCTGCTTCTACTACATCACCAGTCTTCCACAACTGTTCAACTACTACATATCCTTTTTGCAACTTGCTTTTTACAGTGCGGCCATTGACCTTCATGCCAACATTCTGGCACCAATCGGGTACTCGTAATGCTAGTTTCCAGAGCTGGTCGTGGCTCTCGTTCAGGGTAATTTTGATGCGGCCGTCCCAGGGGTATTCTGTTTCGACAGTCAGTGCAATTGGTTTACGTTCCCCCAGTAGATGAAAGATTTCCATATTCCCATATTGATGAATTTGAAGACCAGTCTCATTCCGACTAGCAAAGTAATTCGATAGGCTGGCACGTAAGCGCATCGTATTCGATGGGCAGCAGGCTACATAGTGCCATTCCGGGCGACCAGACATTTCATGTTCTTCAGGTGGATTCGCGGAGAGTCGCACATATTGTCCATTACGAAGCATCAGTGGGTTCACATAAAAAAAACTAGACCCATCCAAGCCAGGACTGCTCAGAATGCCGTTATACAGCAGCCGCTCCATCAAGTCAGCGTAACGGCTTTCACCGGTGATCAGTAACATGCGCCAATTCCAAAAGAAACTGCCAATCGCCGCACAGGTTTCACAGTAACATTGGTCGGGAGGCAATTCATAACTTTCGCCAAACGATTCGCCATCATAGCGGGAGCCGACGCCACCGGTGATGTACATCTTTCCTCTTGTCATGTCATCCCATAAGCGACGAGATGTTTCCAGCAAAGCTTGTTCACCAGATTCCATGTAAAGATCCGCGACTGCCGCCGCCAGATACATTTGGCGCACCGCGTGACCCGCAACCTCTTTCGCCTCCCGCACGGCTACGTGATCCTGGTGATATTCTGGTCCATTTGCTTCTAATCCTCGCATTTTCTTTTTACCGCGCTGATCGACAAAGAACTGCGATAAATTTAAATAGCGTTCATCGCCCGTTAACCGGAACAGCTCCACCAACGCCATTTCGATTTCAGGATGTCCACATGCCTCTTCTTTTCTTCCAGGACCGAACACTGTCTCAATATGATCCACAAAACGACAGGCGATCTTCAGCAAGCGTTCATCCCCTGTTGCTCGTTTGAAAGCAATTGCTGCCTGAATCAGATGACCCGCGCAATATAATTCGTGGCTAAAATCGAGGTCAGCCCATTTTTGTTCGGGTTCTACCACCTGGTAATAGCTGTTCAAATACCCATCTGGCTGTTGAGCCGCAGCTACAAGAGAAATCACCTCATCCGCTAGGGCCTGTAACTCAGTGATGGGCGTCCGGCCAAGTTCCCATCCTAACGCTTCCAGCCATTTGTAGACAGTTTCGTCCGAAAAATTCATGCCGCGGTATGTGCCAGCTTCCAAACCGGCAGCCATTTTGAGATTGTGAAGATTTCCGGCTTTGTTCAGCATGGCGTAACCATGTTTTAAGCTGACGTTGCGATTCACAGCCTGACGCTCCGCCCAAAAACCACTTGTTATCTTTACAGCTCCATTTGGTAAAACCCTGTAAGAGCTATTGGGGCTGATCGAGTTATCAACAGGGCCGGTTACCTGCTTTAATGGATCTGACATAATAATCTCCTGAAGTATACAACTCGCAGATTCCAAACATTTCTTGCATATTTAATAAAACTTTATTTGATTGCCCCGCCTGTTAGTCCTCGGACGATTGATCTCTGCGAAAGCAGCACGAGGATAACGATGGGGATCGTCATCGTAACACCTACCGCCATGATTAACTCCCATGGCTTTCCCCAGGGGGAATATCCGGCATAAATTTCCGTGATAGCCACACTTAGAGTCTTTGCCGAAGGGGAGGTTGTAAATGAAAGGGGATACAACAGATTGTTCCAGGCATTCACAAAGTTGATCAACCCCATCGTCACTAAACCCGGTATCGTAACTGGCAGCAGGATGTGCCACAGGATCTGCGGCAGCGAGGCGCCATCGAGTATGGCGGCTTCTTCGATCTCATAGGGTACTTGTTTAATGAATGAGACTAATACCCATACAGTAAAAGGAGTCAGTGTGCTGGTCAATACCAGGCTGATTCCAGTAATGCTGTCTGATAGGTGCAGCGTCTTAAGAACCTGATAGAGTGGGACAATTGTGCCAATATCTGGCAGTGCCATCGAGAGCAGCAGAATCCATAGGAGCACGCCGCTGCCTGGTACGCGAATCCTTGCGAAGGCATAGGCAGCCAGATAACTTACCAACAATGTCGCGAGCGTGGTAGAGATGGAGAACAGCAATGAGTTGCGGAGATAGAGACCAAATGGCACCTGTTCCATTAAAGTGACGAAGTTCCGAAGTGTCGGTTGAGGAAAATAAACCAAAGGAAGTTTTATCAGGTCGGTGGAGATGGCGAATGCGGAACGTGTCATCCAATACACGGGCAGAAGGACTATAACTGTGAACACAACAAATGCCAAATACAACGGGATAGAGGAGAACGTGCGCCGCCAGGATAGGTTCGTAATCGACTTATTCATGGTCGAGCTCCAAACTCAAAAGGTTACTTCAGATTTGCGGAACAGCCAGAGTCCAACAATGCCAGTGATGGCAACCAGGATGAGCAGGACTACGCTAATTGCTGAGGCAAAGCCAAACTTGAAGAACAGGATACCCTCTCGAAATACCTGCAACGCCAGCACGGAAGTGGATACTCCCGGACCGCCAAAGGTAAGTCCGTACACGAGGTCAAAGCCACCAAGCGACCATATCAGCCTGAACAATCCCATGGTAATGGTCAGTGGCATGATGAGGGGGACTGTAAGCCGCCAAAACCGCTGCCAGGCATTGGCACCGTCTACTCGCGCCGCGTCGTACAGATCCTCGGGGATGCCCTGCATGCCTGCCAGCAGGATAATGGCCATGAATGGCGCATCCTTCCAGGCATGTACCAAAATCACTGCGATCTGTGATGCGAGAGGATCAATAAAAATGGCTGGGCGCAACCCGGTAAGTTGTGTCACCCAGAACGGCAGGAGCCCAAACTGGTCATCGAGCAGCCAGCGGAAGGCATAGCCTGCCACAATCGTCGGAATGGCCCAGGGGATCAAGTTGATTGTGCGGGCAAATGTCAACCCGCGGAAATTGGCGTTAAGTAACAACGCGATCATCATTCCGATGACCAAATCCAGGATTGTCGTGGCAAGAATAAAAACAATCGTGAAGGTGGTTGCACCTCGAACCCCAATATTGCTTCCCATTTGCAGGTAATTACTCAACCCAACAAAATCATTTGTGCCCTTTAAGATCGAGAGATTGGTAAAGCTCAAATAAATCGTTTGCAGGATGGGATATGCCGCGGTGGTAAGCCGTAGTAAAAAAGCCGGCGCGATCAACAACAGGAAGAGTAAATAGCGTCGGCGGCTTCTTCTGGATAAAGAAATGCGCGTTGAGCGCACAGCGGGCGTGCCTTCCCCAGTGGGTATGTTCACTGCTTTATCCATCGTCGTCCCTTACTGCATTCTTTTCATAGTGTAGAATTGCGTCTGGGTCGGACTTGTGACCAAGGCCGATCCTTCATAAAAGACACGGCGGGTATTGGGATGGGGATGTCAGGTCCCCATCCCAGTAAGGAGAAGAGCAGAAGTTGTTTCGCGTTTCTCTAGCCAAGAGTTGCTAACTGGTCTTTGGCTTGCTGCATCGACTCTTCGAGGCTGACCTGGTCCGTCAAATAAGCCGCCGCCGTGTCTTCGATGATCGTCAGCGCCTCGACAAATTGGGGGTGATGCGGGCGTACACCGATGACATCAGCCTCTGTGTAGGTGTTGAGTGCCTGCACCAGCCAGCTATCTGTCGGGGCTGCTGCCAGGACGGACTTGCGGGCGCTCAAGAACCAGAAGCCAACCTTGACCGCTTCAGTCGCCGCTTCATTTGAAATCAGGAATTTCAACAATTCCTTGGCTGGCTCCAGATTGGGGGAGTTTTTGACAATGCCCCATCCCCAGCCCGCGGCATACGTGGAACCACCGGGACCGCCCGGTCCGACCGGCGGCAGCGCGATCGCAGCCTTGTCTTCGCTGAACCAGGCTTGGTTGTCCTCGCTCCGTGCCACGTCACCAAAGAACGGCCATTGCCGCATGAATGCCACTTTATCTGCAATATAATCGCCGTTCTGCTGGTTATAGTCCTTCTGGAGGGAAGCCGGATTGAGGGCTTTACTGGTGTACATCAGATCATGGATGTATTCGAGGGCTTGCTGATATTCGGGTCCATCGTCGAAAGGATTGCCGCCAGCCTGAAGCGTGATCCAGGCGAGGTATACGTTCAGGAACGCTCCTTTGATCAGCCCGTCCTCTGATGCCCAAATACCTGCACCTTCGTCAGTAAAAACGCTGCCCATCGTCTTCACATCGTCCCAGGTCTTGGGAACTTCCACACCGCGCTCATCAAACCAGTCTTTGCGATAGAACCAGTATGGCATCTCCCAGTTATGGATCATGCGGAAGACTTCACCGTTGTAGGTGCTCCAGACATCGGTATACGCTTTCATGGAGGGGGAAAGATCATCCCACACTTCCTGTGAGATCAGATCGTTCAGGGGCAGCATATATCCAGCTTGTGAAAGTGTGGTCGTCAATTCATCCTCGAAATCCAGGATGTCGTAGGGAGTATCACCAGCCTGGATGGCGCTGGAAAGACGCGCTAGCTCAGTTTCTTTGGTGTCTGTTCGGAGGACGACCTCGACATCGATGCCCGTATTCTTCGTGAATTCAGTGACTGCCAGAAGATCTTTAAGATTTTGTTCTGCCCAGCCACCGACAGCAATCCGCACCTTGCCTCCCTGGACAACAGCAGGGGCTGTTGTAGCAGCAGCAGGCGCTTCGGTGCCAGGCACGCCGCAGGCTGCTAATGTCCCGCTTGCCGCAGCCAGTCCGGCCAGCTTCATAAAGTCTCGGCGTGAAATCTTGCCAGTTTGAGACATTTTCTCTCCTTCTTGTTGGTTTTGCAACACTACTACTGTGATGCTTTGCTCACAGCTGTTCGGGTACAGGTGATATGTCTTGATTCTCTTTCACCTCCATTGCATGACAACCGGCTAAGCAGATGGAATTAATCCTCGGGCTGCTTATTGAACAACACGCGTCTGAAGAGAGTTCGAGCATCCGGCTCTTGTTGTGTTCGGCTGGCTTCGGGAGCGCCACACGTCTCACGGATGATCAATTGGCCTTTGACTTTGATTTCTTCCTCCTCCTTTCTCCCCTCGGCAATTTGCCTCAAAAGCAGTTCGGCTGCAACCCCTCCCATTTCGATAACAGGCATGCTCACCGTTGTAAGTCTGGGCCGGACGGTTTTCGTAAAATTACGGTTGTCATAGCCAACTACTGCCACATCTTCCGGAACGCGTAGGCCCGCATCCTGGATGGCGTAATTCGCTCCCAGTGCCATGGCATCGTTGGCAGCAAAAATTGCTGTCGGCGGCGCGGCAAGTTTCATCATATTTTCAGCAGCCTTGTAGCCGCTTTCAATTTCCCAGTCACCCGGCTGTACCAGCGACTCATCAAAGGGAAGATTGTGACTTGTCAGGGTATCCTGATAGCCACTAAGACGCGCCCGGCAGGTGTGCCAATTTTCGGGGCCATTGATATACCCAATGCGGCGGTGTCCGAGGCTGATAAGATGTTTCGTCGCCAGCCCAGCCCCGTAATAATCATCTGGCACTACGGAATTCTTTATGGGTGAACCGAACAGGCGGTGTACGAATACATGGGGTTTGTTCGATTGTTCCAATGCATCACTGGTCGTCTGATGCGAATATTCTACAAAGATGATCCCATCCACGGGCCGGCTGAGCAGTGTCTTGATGGCAGACTGCTCCTGAATTGGATCCCAATCTGAATTGACGATCAGACTCAGGAAGCCGTGTTCATTCAAGTAATCTTGTATGCCACGAACGATGGGTGGAGTAAAAGGGCTCAACAGATCATCAACAATGATGCCAATGGTGTTGGTACGGTCTGTGCGCAGACTTCGAGCAGCGATATTTGGCTCATAGCCCATCGTACCGGCCACACGAAGTACCTTCTCACGGATTGCCTCTGAAACAGGATAATTGCTCTTGGAAAGAACGCGCGAAACCGTAGAAATCGAAAAGCCCGTTTCTTTTGCAATATCTTCTAACTTAACTGACATAGTTTCCTAGGGGTGAAAAGGATGAAGAAAACGTTTTCTCAGTAAATTTATTTTACGGGAAAACGTTTTCTGAGTCAATAGGATTTGTCTGAGAAGGAGGAAAATAGACGAGCTTAGGTTCACGGAGCTTGTAAATTGTTATAGGTTCGACCGATTCTCACTGTCCTGCAGATGTAGTAAAATCACGGTTAACAATAGAACTGGTTATACGAGTTACGCGGTGGTTCACTGGATGGCGGCACAGAATTAGCCCATGGTTCAGTCCACCGCGTATGTATTGTCAACTATAGGAGCAGCATGGCACGGATCAAGCTAGCTTACATTGGGGGCGGCAGCACACGCGCACCTGATACGATGGCGTCGCTCATCCACCAGGTGCAAAACTTCCAGGGTTCGGAAGTTGTGTTGATAGATATTGACAGGACACATCTTCAACTGGTGAAGACCCTTGCCGATAAGCTGGCGCGCCATTATGGTATCGACCTGACGGTGAGCTGCACCACCGACCAGCGCGCAGGATTGCAGGATTGTGACGCGGTGCTAACAAGCTTTCGCCCGGGCGGCTTCGAGTCCCGTTATCTGGATGAGTCCATTCCCCTCAGGCATGGCGTCATCGGACAGGAGACTCAGGGTCCGGGCGGCTTCTTTATGGCACTGCGCTCGATTCATGTCATGCAGGGCATCCTCGCCGATATGGAAGCAATTTGTCCGCGCGCCATATTGTTCAACTATACCAATCCGATCAATCTGGTCTCTGAGGCAATTACCCACCACAGTGATATTCCAACGGTCTCGCTCTGTGAGGGGCCGCTCATCTTCCCACGCGGGATCGCCCGCGCGGCCGGGCTGAACCCGGACCTTGTCGATGCGACCATGATCGGATTGAATCACGGCTGCTGGAGCGTTCGTCATTTGTATGACGGCCAGGACATGCTGCCGCTGCTGCGCGCGGCGCGGGATCGCCTGCGCAACGATCCGGTGGCGGGTCGCCACGCTCTGCGTCTGATCGAATTGGCCTGTATGATGGACTCCCTACCAGCCGACTATTTCCAATATTAT
>JAICQC010000597.1 GCA_025938055.1 Anaerolineales bacterium
AATCCTACGGCTTGTTACAGGTATGATCGTGCAGACTACTGATGCTTTACCTGCCAAACGGCTCTTTTTTACAGCCCTTCGCCTTCAAAGATATAATTGACTTATGAACACAAAATCCCTGCGCTCCCGTTATGAAGATCTCAAACAGCAAATCCATTCCCACAATTATCGGTATCATGTTCTGGATGCGCCGGTCATCAGCGACCTGGAATTCGACAAGCTGCTGAACGAGCTCAAGCAGATCGAAGCCGATCACCCGGACTGGATCACCCCAGATTCCCCCACGCTGCGCGCTGGAGCTAAACCTGCTGACCGTTTCGTAAAGGTCCAGCACCCGGCGCCGATCCTCTCGCTGGGAAATGCCTTCGGCGCGGACGATGCGCGCGGCTGGTTCGAGCGCGTCAGCCGCATCGATGACCGCGTGGAACGTGCAAAGTTCGTGGTCGAGCCAAAGATCGATGGTCTGTCCGTTGTGCTGCATTACCGTGACGGCGTTTTCATGCAGGGCGCGACGCGTGGTAATGGCGAAATCGGAGAGGACATAACCGCAAATTTGCGAACCGTAGGAGCCATTCCACTGAAAATTCCCGTCGATGAAAAGGGTCCCAAGCCGCCCAAATATCTTGTCGTTCGGGGTGAAGCGTTCATGCCTATCCAGGAATTTGAAAAGCTGAATCGTAAGCGTGCAGAGGAGGGGCAGCCAGCCTATCTCAACCCTCGCAATACCGCGGCTGGTTCGTTGCGTATGCTTGACCCTGCAGTGACTGCTTCCCGTGTGCTCACTCTGCTTGTCTATCAAATCGTCTATTGCGAAGGCGGAAAGATTCCGACCTCGCAATGGGAGGTGTTGGAATATCTCAAAGCGCTGGGCTTCCCCGTGACCGATATTGCCCGGCGATTTGACAATTTCGAAGATGCCATTGCCTATACGGAAAGCTGGGATAAGAAGCGTGATGATCTGGAATATGAAGCCGATGGAATGGTTATCAAGATCGATAATCTGAATCTCGCGAAAGACCTGGGCTTCGTCGGCAAGGATCCGCGCGGCGCGATCGCCTTCAAGTTCCCGGCGCGCGAAGTGACGACCAAGCTTCTCGATATCCGTGTGAACGTTGGGCGGACAGGTGTTTTGATTCCGAATGCGGTCCTCGAACGAGTGGAGATTGGAGGCGTGATCGTCGAGCGCGCCACATTGCACAACTTCGATTACATCGCCGAGAAAGACATCCGCGTGGGCGACCGTGTGCTCGTCAAGCGGGCAGGCGAGGTGATCCCGTATGTGATCGGGCCCGTGGTCGACGTGCGCTCGGGCAAGGAGAAAAAGTACAAGCCACCTGCGGTTTGCCCTGCCTGTGGTCAGCCCGTGGAGCGCCTCGAGGATGAGGTGGCGTACTACTGCGTCAATGCAGCCTGCCCCGCGCAGTTGATCCGCAACGTGGAGCACTTCGTCTCGCGCGGTGCGATGGACATCGTGGGGCTTGGTATTCGCATTGTCCACAAGCTAATCGAGACCGGCAAGGTGAAGGATGTGGCTGATATTTACCTGTTGAAACGTGCTGATATTCTGGAAGCCGTGACCAAGAAGGAACGCAAGACGGAAAAGGAGCCACCCGGCAAGATCGCAGACAACCTGCTTGCTTCGATCGAAGCCTCGAAGTCGCGGTCGCTGGCGCGCCTAATCACGGCACTGGGGATCCGCGGGGTAGGAGAGGTGAGCGCCGGGGACCTGGCACATCACTTTGCGGATCTGGAGGCCCTCTCCAAAGCCAGCGCAGAGGCTCTGCAGCAGATCGCGCGCATCGGTCCCAGCGTTGCCGAATCGGTTGCGGA
>JAICQC010000416.1 GCA_025938055.1 Anaerolineales bacterium
CGCCGGAGTTTTTCAGCACGCATCCTAACCCTGAAAACCGTGTCCAGCGAATTCAGTAGGCGATCCAAAATATCGAGACCTGTCCCTGAGACAGTCCCGCCATCGGTTCTTCTGCGAATACGTCCATCACTGCTGATGGACGTATTCTTTGAATATCATTAGAAATCCATATTCCATTGAAAAGACTTGCCCAAGATACTATAATAACGGCGATTTCCCACCATGAACAATAACCCAGATTATCATGTTGCCGTACAGGATTTTCAATCCGCACACTTGCGCGGCAAGCTGCAAGGTGTGCTGGCGCGCATCACCGGCAGGTCCAACGAGCTGTTGTCCTACGAAGAGATCGCGAATAAACTCAAGCTGCAGGGACGTTCAGATAAGGGCATCCAGTCGATTCCTGTGGATGCCATCGTTGGGAGCGTTGGACGCTACACCGACTTCACGCGCACTTTCCTGCCGCGCAACGCCAGAGACCAGCAGCGCTGGGCGAAAGTCAAGGCAGCAACCCTCAACCCGGTCGGTGGAGGGTTGGGTCCTATCGAAGTCTATAAGGTTAGTGATGTGTACTTCGTATTGGATGGCAATCACCGTGTGTCCATTGCCAAGCAGGAAGGCTGGAAGACCATTGAAGCGCACGTGATCGAACTGAAGACCGACATCCCCTTAACCCCCGACATCCAGCCCGAAGAATTGATCGTCAAAGCGGAATATGCTTATTTTCTCGAACAGACCGGGTTGAACAAAACTCAGGAGCATATCGACCTGAAGATCACCATCCCAGGAGGTTATCAAAAACTGCTGGACGAGATCTGCACCTGCCGCTGTCAGATGGAGGAGGAGCATCACGTAAAGTGCTCGCTGCAAGACTCAGCCGAGAACTGGTACCGCGAAATATATCTTCCCTTCGCCGAAGCCGTTCGCGAGCGCGGCATGATGCGCTGGTTCCCAGACCGGACCATCACCGACCTCTACGTGTGGATGACCGAACACCGCGGCGAATTGGAAAAGGAGCTGGGCTGGACCATCCGCCCGGAAGCCGCGGCAGAAGCTGTCGTCCAGACGAAAAACCGGCGCGCCACCACCGAAGAGGCAAAGACGGGCAGCTGGCGTAAGGCTCGCCTGCTCAACCGCTACTCGGAGCATCTCTTCCGGGACATCCTCGTGCCGATCGGCAAGAGCGCTGAAAACTGGACTGCGCTGGAACAGGCGATCCAGATCGCGCGCAGGGAAAATGCGAACATCCTCGCGCTCCATACCGTGGAGACTCAGCAGGAATTGCATGCTCCCAACGTGAGCAACTTGCAGGAGCAATTCAAACAAATCTGTGCAAAAGAAGATGTGCGCGGCGTACTGGCTATCGAGGTGGGCGAACCAACCCAGAAAATCCTCGAACGCGCCGCGTTGACCGACCTGATCGTGATGAAGGTTTCCTATCCGCCAACCACCGGAATCAAGGTGCTGGCATCCCATATCCGCACGCTGATTGCACGCGCTTCGCGCCCCATTCTGGGGGTTCCCGGAAAAGTTTCCACTTTCAGTCATGCGCTGCTTGCATTTGATGGGAGCCCGAAGTCTCGCGAAGCGTTGTTCGTCGCCACGTATCTTGCAGAGCAGTGGCAAACAAAATTATCCATCCTCACCGGGCTGGGCGATCAAGCCCAGGACAGTTCCGTACAGGATTTCGCGCAGAATTACCTGGAGTTCAATGAGGTCCACGCTCACTTCATCAGCAAAAAATATTCGGGGGAAACATTAAAGGCAACTGCTCAGGAAACCGGGGCGGACCTGGTCATTATGGGCGGCTACAGCGGCTCGATCCTCAAGGAAATGACCTCCGGCAGTTCCGTCAATTTCATGCTGCGCGAGTCAGAATTCCCTGTGCTTATTTGTCGCTAGACACCGCGACCGCCTGAGGCAGGTCGCTCTTTTCCGGGAAGAGTCGGCGGATCCCCTCTGCCACGACGAGTCCAACGAGGATGACCAGACCGAGCACCAGGAACATGCCGCGCCCGCCCATGTTTTCCAGCAGCAATCCGCTGATAAACCCGCTGAACGCCGAACCCACTCCAAACGACATTGCCCCGAAGAGTCCTTGCGCGCTCGCCTTCAAACCCGCTGGCGCATTTTCATCCGCGTAAGAAACTCCTGCCGTCCACATCGCGGGGAAGATCATCCCGCCCAATCCCTGCACCACCAGCACCAGAGAAGGCGTACTGACCAGAGCGTAGAGCAGGGAACGGACACCGAACATCGCCAGCGCCAGAGTCAGCAATCCATACGAGCCAAACCTCCTCACAAGCCGGTGCCCCAAAAAGAATGCAGGCATTTCCGTCAATGTTGAAATCGTAAGCGCGAGCCCCATCATCGATTCGGTCGCGCCCAGCTCAGCCATATAGGGGAACAAATACGAGGCAGCAGAGAAGGCGCCGATTCCGCCCAGAAAGGAAAGGAACAGGAAGTTGAGCCAGCGGCGATTGGTCAACAACACGCGGATGCCACCGGACTTCTCTGCACCTTCCTCGCGTACGCCATGAACAAACTTCTGGCTGACGTATAAATTGATAAGCATAATGACCGAGAACGTCCAGAAAGCGATCCGCAGTCCATAATTCTGGACGAGCGCGCCGGCGATCGGCGCAAATAACCCCCATCCGATCGTGCCGCCCAGCCGGATACGTCCATACATGGCACGCTCCTCGCCAAGCATCGTGATTGTCCCGCTATCTGCCAGGGAGGACACCGGGGAAATAAAAACGTTGAACACGATGATCGCGAGAAAGACTACTATAAAGCTCGAAAGGGACGGCAGCAGAAAGATTGCCACAACCGAGACAAGGATACCCAGACTCATCACCAGTTTATGCCAGTCCTTCGCATCTGCAAGACCCGTCCAGAACGGTGAAGCAACGAGGGTGATCAGCGGAGGGATGCCGGTCAACAAACCAATCTGTGTACCGTTAAAACCAAGCCCCTGATAAAAAAGGACCAAGAAAGGCATAAGCGCCGTCAGGGCTGCAAAGTATAAAAAGTAAAACGTGAACGGCCAGATTCTCTTCATCATCTCTCCAAAACCATGTCATTATATGCCTAAAGTCAAAATCCAAATCGGGTAAAATCTGTGTATGGCTGATATCATCGTTGTAGGTTCGATCAATGCCGACCTCGTTGTGCGGGCGCCGCGTTTCCCGCAGCCCGGAGAGACACTCAGCGGAGAAGACTTGCAGATCATCCCCGGCGGCAAGGGCGCCAACCAGGCTGTCGCCGCGGCGAGGCAGGGCGCATCCGTTTCCATGGTGGGACGTGTGGGGAATGACAGTTTTGGTCCCGACCTCATTAACAACCTGAAACAGAACAATGTGGATACTTCGCATGTGCAGACCGACATGCAATCTGCCACCGGCACCGCGATCATCGTCGTGGACGCGAACGGGCAGAACAGTATTGTCCTTTCGCCGGGCGGCAATGCCAAGGTCAGTCCGGCGGATGTAGATAACGTCTCGTTCGCGGGTTGCAAACTGCTGCTGCTCCAACTGGAGATTCCCATCGAGAGTGTCCTGGCTGCCGCACAGCGCGCAAAGGAAAGCGGTGTGAGCGTTCTGCTGAATCCAGCGCCGGCGCATCCCCTGCCTGATGAACTCATCGCACTTCCTGACTTTCTCATCCCGAACGAGAGCGAGCTCAGCCTGCTGACAGACCAGGCAGTGAACGATCTTCCTTCCGCGGAAAGAGCTGCGAAAGCGCTGCTCGCACGCGGGATTAATAATGTGATCATCACGCTCGGCGCGAAGGGCGCGTTGATCGTTAACCAGGAAATTACAAAACATATTCCGCCCTTCCAGGTAGATGTGGTGGATAGCACCGCCGCAGGCGACGCGTTCATCGGCGGATTTGCTTCTGCAGTACTGCAAGGCAAGTCCATGGAGGAAGCCGTGCGTTATGGGTCTGCCTGCGGCGCGCTTGCCACGACGAAGTTCGGTGCGCAACCGTCGTTACCCACCAGGGAAGACGTTGAACGTTTATTAAACTCATCCCCCAATTCCTAACATCTCATCCTCATGGCAAAACGAATCATCATTGACACAGACCCCGGCGTGGACGACTCGCTGGCGTTCCTGCTCGCACTGGCTTCGCCGGAAATCCGCCTCGAAGCGCTGACCACCACCCAGGGAAATGTGACA
>JAICQC010000193.1 GCA_025938055.1 Anaerolineales bacterium
GAGAGTCTCCTTCACCGGATTATATTGCTTCAGAGTCAGCAATCCATGAGCGGCGAACCCAAAATCCCGCGCCCAGCTCTCTGAGAAATTGCGGTATCCCGCGTGGAGTATTTCCTTGCTCACATGGTTGGTCAGTCGGCGCGGCTGAATACCGGAACGCAGACTCTCTGCCGCGATGAAAATTGCCAGCGCTTCTTCGTTATCGAACTCCTCCTCGCCTAGCAGGATCGCTTTCGAGATCAGGCGCGGGCGGCGCAGGATTCCAAAAAGATATTGAAAGGTAAGCAGGGATGCCATGCCCGTGACGGTTCCGAACAGGGCCCCGCTCCAAAAGCCGTATTGGGGAGTGGCTCTTTGACCCGGTGGTTTGCTCATTTTGCCTGTTGAGCCTTAGATCACGTTCAGTTCGTTGATCACACTTGTCACACCTTCCATTCCACGGACAATCGCTTCGGCGCGCTCACGCGCCTCCACCGTAGGGACAGTTCCTGTCAGAGTGATAATGCCATTGCTGTCCACGACCTCCACCCGGGAACCCCGTAAGTCGTTAATTTCCGCCAGTGCTTCCTGTATACGATGCTGTAAATCATAAATTGGCTGGTTCATCGTTCCATCCTTTCTTTCGAAACGTATAAAGATTTTTGCACTCAGCCGGCTATCTCGTCTCCATGATGAGAGCATTCATTATGTAGTATAGCGCAGGATTGCCGCGATCTCACCATCGCCGGGCATTTGTTCCGGCGGGACGGCAAAGACCTGCCCGGAATTCAAAATTGTGTCGGCGGCTGCCAGGTCCAGTAGATCTTCGTCTTCTGTGCCTGCCTTGTGCCCCAATATGACTTCATTATTTTCAGCATCATATCGCCCCCATTTGTGCATTTCCAGTGGGACAAAGAGTGTTTCCACCTGACCAAACCTGGCAGCCTTGACTGCCTCGGGCAGGTCACTCGTCGCCAGGGTGCTCTGCTGTCCTTTCAACTGCTCGAACTTTTCAAATGCCTTCTTCTGGCTTTCTTCAAAAATCGGTCTGACGATCTTCCAGGCTTTCTCATGCAAGTCCTTCACATTCTCCCTATCGGAGTTGCCCGAAATACTGTCCTCCAGCAGGTTGTTATAGGAACTGGCTTCACGATAAATGGGTAAAAGATAATCCACGCCGGCAAGCACCATTGGAATGGTCCTTTCCTCCAGCATGGCATTCAATTCCTGGTTGACCGATTGGAAGAAGCGCAGGAAGTTTTTTTTCTCTTCGTCAGCAATATTGTGACCGTGAAAGACCGCTGCTCCACCTTTGGATTCGCTCGTGCTGATGGAGCCCGAATGTAGATTGAGAAATTTTTCAGGATCATCCATACTCAGTGCTTCTTCTATGCTGGTCGGAAAGCTCAACTCGATCTCGCTCATGTGGTCAGCATTTCCCTCAAAAAGTCGGACGTTGTGCAAACTGACCGCCAGGACATAAAACTTTATGCCTCTGCCAAGGCAGGGGAGTAAGGGTTTGATATGAAAGCCATTGGCAATGATGATGAGCTCGTCGAACTCTGCCGGCAGACGATACACCTTTTGAAAATCATTCGCGAGAAAGATTGCCAGTCCATCTGCTTGGTGCTGCCAGAAATCCTTGTTCCAGAGCAATTCCTCGGCCGGGCGCATCAAAGCCTGGACCTCGGGCCGGCGCAGCCCATTTGCCAGGAGTTTTGTCTCTGCCTCTGCCAGCAGATTCTTTAGGCGTATGGGATTCTGCTGCTGCTCCCTGCCAACGCGATGGGTAGGCATATACAACGAGACGCACCATTTGCCGTTCTGTGCGATCAATGACTTTAGATCAGCCGGCTTCAAAATATCCATCTGTAAACTCCTTTCAAATCACTAGGCAGCTGCGGTGCTCATATGGTCGCGTTGCCAGTTTTCAATGGCTGCACTCAGGTGTGCACCGAACAGCGTGATTAATGAAATGATATAGATCAGGAACAAAAAAGCGACGATCGCTCCTAATGATCCATAGACAAGCTGATACTGGCCAAAACTGCTGCCAAGGTACCAACTGAAGCCCGCTGTAACAGCCTTCCACGACAGCGAGGCGATCAATGCACCCCACAGAGAAGCCTTCCAGGGCACCCGCAGGGTGGGGATTCTGTGGTAGAGCGTGAGGAAGACCAGAAAAATAATCAGCCAGGACCCCAGAGCCGAGATGACCCTCAAGACCACCAGGTCTGAGGGCGAAGCCTCTCCAATATTCATGAAGGGCAGCCGGTTTGTGATCCAGCTGAGGATGAGCGAGAGGACAATTAAGCCGATCAGTCCCACGATCATCCATAGACCCACCAGACGGCTCTGTAGAAAATTACGGCGCGAAGCCCGCGGCCACGCCAGGTTAATGTTGTATGCCAGGCTGGTGAACATCCCGGAAGCCGACCAGAGCAGAGTCAGAAAACTGATGATCCCGGCTGCATCGCGCTCCTCAAGGATTTCCTGAAGGTTTTCGTTAATGATCTGCCTTGAGATGGGCAGAGCTTGCTGAATGAACTGGGTCACTGTGTTAAAGACCTGGGTTCGATCAAGAAAATAACTACCTCCGGCGATAAAAACCAGCAGCAACGGGAAGATCGAGAAAATCGTGTAATACGCCAGCCCGGCGGATGCCTGGGCTGCCTGTTTCTCTGTAAACGTTTTGATCGCGTTCGCCAGAATGCTGAAACGATCTCCGCTGAGGTGGTTTACGGTTTCGTAGAAGTCTTTTGTGTGCATCTTCGAGATGGCTCCCTGAGAGGTTAGGTGTGCTGCAAATCTTTTTCCAGGATCTGAATGAAGTCCTTGAGAGTTAGGTCCAGAAAATAATCTCCGGAAGAAGTCTGGGGTTTCAGCTCGATGCCGTTGCGGTCAGGTGAAAGGAAGATAAATCGGACGGATGGGTACTCTGCCAGGCAGGAGTCGATCCAGGACCTGGCTGGATTACTCATCGGCAGGGGAACGATCACCCACTCCGGATTGAACCGTTTGATGGCAGATGGCAATTCTTCATGGTTCGGGATTTCCTGAACAACTTCGAGGTGATCTGCCTTGTCAATCACGCAATGGAGCATCTCCCTCAATAGGCGTGACCCGCTCGCCAGGATGACACGTTTTGTAGACATATTCAACGATTAACTCTCTTCCGGTAGTTTTGTAAGTTGTTTCACAAGGGTAGCATCGGCGCGAGAAAAATTCCATAGATAAAGGAACAGAGAAAGGATACAAATCAGGATACATTCGTATTTTGAAGATTGATCTGCAGCCAGCCGGCTTCTGCAACCCGCGCGGCGTAATATTCACACCTTTTCTCCGTTAATCCCAGTAGCAGGGCTTGTGCCAAACAAGCCATGCCTCGATTTCCTGATTGAGATATACCCAGATCTATATCCTTTCAGTATACACTGATGCATATTCCGCTAAAAATTTCTATGCTATGGTAGTACAGCCTCAATTGACCTGTTGGAGAGTGGATCATGACACGAACCAAATTACATACTCTTGCGGATGCCGGCCAATCTGTCTGGCTGGATTACATCCAGCGTTCTTTGATTACCTCAGGTGGACTGCAGACCTATATCGACAAGGGGTTGCGTGGGATCACGTCGAACCCGTCCCTGTTCGAGAAAGCCATCACAGAGAGCAACGACTACGATGCGCAGATCGAAGAACTGGCACTGCAGGGGAAATCTCCGCAGGAAATCTATGAACAGCTTGTTGTGGAGGATGCCCGCATGGCAGCGGACGTGCTCCGGCCTGTTTTCGATGGGACCAATGGTGACGACGGCTACTTTAGCCTGGAGGTGAACCCGCACCTCGCGCACGATCGTCAGGGAACGGTCAATGAAGCCACTCGTCTGTTCGCCATGGTGGACCGCCCCAATGTGATGATTAAGGTCCCCGCGACTGCGGCGGGGACTGCCGCGTTTCAGGAGCTGATCGAGGCAGGTATCAACATCAATGTAACGCTGATGTTCTCCATGGGGCAGTATGAGCAGATCGCGGAAGCCTATCTCGCCGCGCTGGAAAACCGGGCTGCCAACGTCTATAACCTCAAACAGATCGCCTCGGTTGCATCGATCTTCGTCAGCCGGCTGGATAGCAAAGTGGACAAAATGCTGGAGGCGTTCGTAACTCCCAAAGCGGAAGCCCTGAAAGGGGTGATCGGAATCGCCAATGCCAAGATGATCTATCAGCGCTTCAAAGACTATTTTCATAGCGAACGCTGGCAGAGGCTGGCAGAAAAAGGGGCGCGGGTGCAGCGTGTCCTGTATGGCAGTACCGGCACCAAGAACCCCGAGTATCCCGACACCATGTATGTGGACCAGCTGATCGGTCCCAACACCGTCAATACGGTTCCGCCGAAAACGCTGGAAGGCTTTCTGGACCATGGTACCGTCGCGCTAACCCTGGAGAGCGAGCTGGATGAAGCCCGTGCCCAGTTAAATCAGTTGCCCGAACTCGGTATTCGCCTCGACGATGTAACTCAGGCGCTGCTTGATGAAGGCGTGGAAAAATTCGTGGAGCCGTATGACGCGCTGCTCCATGCGATTACCGAGAAGCGAGCGGCACTGATCGCAACCTGATCGTTTTATCTCCCATCTATAAAGACTATGAGCAAGAAAGGAAAGTGAAATGGCAGAATTCAACCGAAAAGCAGGTGTGCTATGGACCGGGGATCTGCAGACCGGCAATGGATTGATCAGTACGGAGAGCAGAGTTCTTTTTGAACTGCCTTACAGTTACCCCACCCGCTTTGGGGATGAGGAAGGGCTTAACCCGGAGGAGTTGATCGCCGCCGCGCACGCTGCATGCTTCAGTATGTCTGTGGCGGGCACCTTAAGGAAAAATGGGTACAACCCCGTGCAGACGGAGACGACCGCGACCTGCACCATGGCATCGAAGAATGGCGGCGGACATGAAATTACAAACATGCGCCTTCATGTGCGCTGCGAAGTGCCCGATATTGATGAAGAAACGTTCGACAGACTTGTGACCGAGGCGGACAAGGGCTGTCCCGTTTCGAACCTCCTGCGGGACGGACTGAATATCGAAATCACGAAGAATTTAGTTCAGACCCATGGCGCTTAATGTTTCTCGAAAGCTGATTGAAAGCCACCTCCTCGAAGGAGAGATGATTCCCGGGGAGATGATCGGAATTCGCATTGACCAGAGCCTGACCCAGGATGCCACGGGGACGCTTGTCATGCTCGAACTGGAAGCAATGGGATTACGCCGCGTCCATACGGAAGTCTCGGTTCAATACGTGGACCACAACCTGATCCAGGCTGACCATAAGAACGCGGACGACCATCTTTTCCTGCAAAGCGCCTGCGCGCGGTACGGCATCTGGTTCAGCCGACCGGGGAACGGCGTCAGTCATCCGGTCCACATGCAGCACTTCGGCAAGCCTGGCAAAACGCTTTTGGGCTCAGACAGCCACACGCCTGCCGCAGGGTCGCTGGGAATGCTGGCGATCGGCGCGGGTGGGTTGGATGTCGCCATGGCGATGGCGGGTCACCCGTTCTATCTCACGATGCCAAAAATCTGGGGAGTGAAGCTGACGGGCAAACTCCCCGACTGGGTCAGCGCGAAGGATGTGATCTTGGAGCTGCTTCGCCGCCATACAGTGTCAGGTGGGCAGGGACATATTATCGAGTATTACGGTCCTGGCTTGAAGGAATTATCTGCCATGGACCGGCATGTGATCGCCAACATGGGGACAGAGCTCGGAGCGACATCTACCGTGTTCCCCTCAGATGAGGCAGTGCGCGAGTTTTTACGGGAACAGGGGCGCAGTCCGGATTGGATCGAGCTCGTGGCGGACTCCGACGCGGAATATGACCGTAATGAGGAAATTGATCTTTCCACACTGGAACCTTTGATCGCAAAGCCCAGTAGTCCCGATGCGGTCGTCCGAGTGCGTGACCTGGCTGGGATGCCAATCTACCAATCTTATGTCGGTTCGTCTGCCAACCCCGGCTATCGTGATTTTGCGATCGTCGCGCAGATGGTAAAGGGACGCCGGGCGGCTGCGAACGTCTCGTTCGACATCAACCCGACCTCACGCCAACTGCTGGAGGAATTAATGGAGGCAGGAGAGATGAATCATCTCATCCATGCAGGCGCACGTCTTCACCAGGCAGGATGTAACGGATGTATCGGCATGGGGCAGGCGCCTGCCAGCGGCAAGGTCAGTTTGCGGACCGTGCCGCGCAACTTTCCGGGACGCTCCGGAACGGTCGAGGATCAGGTCTATCTGTGCAGTCCTGAAACAGCTGCTGCCTCTGCACTGACAGGCGTTGTCACAGACCCGCGCGATCTGGGAATCCCGTATCCCAAAGTGAAGATTCCAAAGAAGCGGATTCTCAATCAGGAAATGATGATCCCGCCTCTCTCAGAGGCAGAAGCGCTGCGCGTCGAATTGGTGAAAGGTCCAAATATCCAGGCGTTGCCGTCGATGGATCTGCTGCCCAACCGCCTGGAAATGCCTCTCCTTCTAAAGGTAGGGGATAATATTTCGACGGATGAGATCATGCCTGCCGGAGCGCGGGTGTTACCGTACCGCAGCAATATACCCAAGATCAGTGAATTTGTATTTGAAAATATCGATCCGACGTATGATCGGCGCGCCCTCGAGCGCACGCCTCCCGGGAGTCACGTCATTATCGCGGGTGACAATTATGGTCAGGGTTCGAGCCGCGAGCATGCTGCCATCGCACCCAGATATTTGGGACTGCGTATGGTGATCGCGAAGAGCTTCGCCCGCATACACCGGATGAACCTGGTCAATTTTGGGATTTTGCCGGTAATCTTCACTGATCCGACTCTGTATAACCGCCTGGAACTGAGTGATGTCATTGTCATGGAAAACGCGCGCGAACAACTGGCAGGAAGTGTAAGTGACCGCACCTTGATCCTGGAGGTCCCGCGCAAAAAGCTGACATTTACGGTGAGTCATATACTTTTCCCGCGCATGATCGAGGTGATCCTTGCAGGTGGACTCACAAACTGGACTCGCGACCGCGCTCCGATGGAGAAGGTATAAAGAAATCCCGCGTGGATGTAAATATATACCCAGGGCTGGCTTGCGAAGGTTTCGCTGGTGAAAGGTTTGTGACGCGGTTACCAGCCTTCACAAGGCTTTGATTCACCCGCCCACCAGCATCCAGGCAGGATCTTCGATCACCTGCTTGATGTGAACCAGGAATTGGACTGCCTCACGTCCGTCCACAATGCGGTGGTCATAACTGAGCGCTACGTACATCATGGGTTTGATCACGACCTGTCCATTTAATGCGATAGGTCGTTCTTCAATTTTGTGCAAGCCGAGAATCCCAACTTGTGGGGGGTTGAGGATCGGCGTGCTGAGCAATGAGCCAAACACACCACCGTTCGTAATGGTAAACGTTCCGCCTCGTAAATCTTCTATCGACAATTTGCCTTCCTGAGTCTTCTCCACGAAGTCCTTGATGCTCTGTTCGATCTCCGCGAAGGATAGCCGATCTGCATCGCGAATGACAGGCACAACCAGCCCTTCAGAAGAGCCCACCGCCATGCCGATGTCATAATAATGCTTGAAGACAAGTTCCTCGCCGTCGAGCTCCGCATTGACCTGCGGGAACGCCTTCAAGGCACTGATCGAGGCTTTGACAAAAAAGGACATAAATCCAAGCTTGATCCCGTGGCGCTTTTGAAATTCTTCATTATGGCGCTTGCGTATATCCATTACGGCACTCATGTCGATCTCGTTGAATGTCGTCAACATCGCAGTCGTCTGTGTGGCTTCCAGCAGGCGCTGGGCAATCGTGCGGCGGCGGCGTGACATGCGCGTTCGTTCTTCCTGGCGGTCAGAGGCAGAGGTGCTTGCGGAAGGCTGAGGTTGCGCCACCTGTTCTCTCTGCGCTGGGGCTGGTCGCTCACGAACCTGGGGCGTTTCCTGTCGCTGCAGGTACATTTCCACGTCGGCTTTGGTCACGCGGCCTTCCGTGCCTGTTCCTGTAATCTTGTTAATATCCACGTTCTTGTCACGCGCCAGACGCGCCGCCACAGGACTCACCTGGGGTGTTGCCTGACGCTCCATCTGCTGCCCATCGGTTCGTGCAGGCGTTTCTTCTTTTTCGGCTTGGGGTTCAGGTTTTTGCTCTTCCTGCTCCTGTTCTTTTACCTTCTGCTCCGCTGGCGCCGGCTGCTCTGTCTTTTGTTCTTCCGCCTTTTGTTCTTCTGCCTTTTCATCGATTCGTCCAAGCACGTCACCCACCTTGACGTCCGCGCCCTCAGCGGCCTCGATCTTTTGAAGCACGCCTGCGCCCTTCGCGCCAACCTCCAGATTTACTTTGTCAGTCTCCAACTCGACCAGTACATCGCCCACATTGACGAATTCGCCCTCCTTTTTCAGCCAGCGCGAAACCGTCGCTTCGAGCACGGATTCTCCTAATTCGGGGACGGTTATCTCTATTGCCATCTTAGCCTCTCTCCTTCACCGTAA
>JAICQC010000548.1 GCA_025938055.1 Anaerolineales bacterium
AAGTTAACGAAGGCAATTGTAACGGGTTAAGGGATGATGTCAATCTTTTTAGAGGGGAATTTTTTAATGAATTTATCAGGATTGTAAAACAATTTTGCGTGATTCCCCGCGGTGTGTTTGCGAGTCATGCTGTTACGATGAGCACAGGCGCACACTTGCCCCGGGCGCAAGTGTGCGCCTGCGGTTCGCAATGACGTGAACCCTTATTTATTCTCCCCTTCGGTGTCCGCGCTTTGCGCAGAGATACGCTGTGCAAAGAAAATGGGCAGGAACGTTAAGAGGATGACAAACGTTGCGACAACGTTTGTTACAGGTCGATCGCGCGGACGGGTGAGCTGCGAGAAGATCCAGATGGGTAGTGTGGTTTGTTGACCCGCGGTAAATGTCGTCACGATGACTTCATCGAAGGAAAGCGCAAACGCCAGCATCCCGCCCGCAAGCAGAGCAGTGGCAATATTCGGAAAGACCACGTAGCGAAACGTTTGAAACGAATTTGCGCCCAGGTCCATCGATGCCTCGAGCTGCGATCCCTGCATGCGGCGGAAGCGCGCCAGGACGTTGTTATAAACCACTACCACACAAAACGTGGCATGACCGATCACGATCGTCCAGTAGGAAAACGGGATATCTGCCCCGCCGATCGCCGTGCGCAGTGCGATCCCTGTCACGATGCCAGGGAGTGCAATGGGTAATACCAGTAAAAATGAAATCGCTTCCCTGCCAAAGAATTTACTGCGGTAGACGGCTGCAGCCGCCAGCGTGCCAAGAATGAGAGCAAACAGGGTCGCAACCGCCGCTATCTGTAGCGAGAGAATCAAGGCGCTCCACAGGTCCGGACGTCGAAGCGCCACGCCAAACCACTGAAAGGTAATCCCCGGGAGTGGAAACCTGTATGTGGTTTCATCAGGGGTCAGTGTGTACAGAAAAATGATCAGGATAGGCACATGCAAAAACAACAGCACCGCAATAGCGGCGAGCTTCAATCCCCAGGATGCTTTTCGTCCGGCTTCGGTTTTAGAGGGCATCGAACGCTCCCAGCCTGCGGGCAATCAGCAGATAAACGATCATAATAATGACGGGCCCCATGGTCATGGCGGCTGCAAGCGGGATATTGCCCGCCGTCCCTTGATAAGAGTACACAGCCTGCCCGATAAAGAATTTAGAATTGCCAAGAGAAAGCGGCACGATGAAATCCCCGAGCGTGAGAGAAAACGTAAAAATGGAACCTGCCACCACGCCCGGAATTGCCAGTGGCAGAATGACCGTTCGGAATGTTTGCACGGGTTTCGCTCCCAGATCCCCGGATGCCTCCAAAAGAGAATCAGGAACGCGCTCCAGAGCGGTCTGAATCGGGATGATCATATAGGGCAGCCAGATATAGGCAAACACGATGAACATGCCGATGGGGGAAAGTGCGAGCGAGGAACCGCCAATGCTCTCAAAACTGAGCAGCCAGTTGACGGCACCGTCGAGCCCAAGGAGGTTAATAAACCAGGAGAGTATCCCTTCTTTTGCCAGGATCAACTTCCAGGCATATACACGTACCAGATAACTCGACCAGAGAGGAATCGTCACGGCGATAATGAGCCAGGTCTTCAGACGCGGCGAGGCGAACTTCGCAATGTAATAAGCGAGAGGGAAAGCGATTAGAGCATCGACAACCGTGACTGCGGCCGCCATGATCGCGGTCCGGGAGAATATTTCAAGATGGGCTGGTTCGAAGAGCTGTGCATACGTCCGCAATGTGAACTCGCGGACAATCAGCCCGGTAAATTCTTCAAGATAATAAAAGCTATTGATCAGAAGGGTAAATAAGGACCCAAGATAGACCACTGCCATGTAGATTAGCGGCGGACCCAGCAGCAAAGCTAACACAAGTCTGGGATGCTGATAGAGGTATGTAGATGCACGACCGAACATGTTTAATTTCCCACGCGGTTGATGTGGTCTTTGTGCCAGTGCAGGCGCACCCTTTGTCCTTTGGCAGTCAAGACGTCCATGGATGTTGTCTTCAGGTTTTGTTCCACCACGACAAGGTCCACTCCTCCCTCGATTTCAACTAGGTAGCGTGTGAACAATCCCAGGTATATAACATCACGTACGACGCCATCGATGCAGAGCATGTCGTTCGCCGGTTCATGATTGTTGGTATCCAGGTGGATCTTCTCAGGGCGGATGGAAAACATCTCAGGAGAGCCCGTAATCCGTTGGGCGATTTCCCCACTGACCAGATTGGATGTGCCCACAAACCCTGCCACAAAAGCGGAGGCAGGACGCTCATAAACTTCGGAGGGTGTGCCCACCTGTTGGATTTTTCCCTCGTTGAAGACGGCAATGCGGTCGCTCATCGTCAGCGCCTCCTCCTGATCGTGCGTCACAAAAATGAAAGTGATTCCCACTCGTTTCTGGATCGACTTAAGCTCCACCTGCATCTGCTGGCGCAGCTTGAGGTCCAGCGCGCCGAGCGGCTCATCGAGGAGGAGGACTTTGGGGTTGTTGATCAGCGCGCGAGCCAGGGCAACGCGCTGGCGCTGTCCCCCCGAAAGTTGTGAAGGTTTGCGATGTCCAAAGCCGGGCAGACGTACAAGGTCCAGCATCTCATCCACCCGCTGGCGGCGCTCCTTTGGGGGCACTCCCTTGACCATC
>JAICQC010000227.1 GCA_025938055.1 Anaerolineales bacterium
CAGATCATCAATGATAAGTCGCTGGATCAGGCTGTCAACGCGACGACATTGCCCGGGCTGGTGGGACATGTGATCGTCATGCCCGATATGCACCAGGGCTACGGCTTCCCTATCGGCGGCGTCGCGGCGACGGAGTATCCGCATGGCGTCATTTCGCCCGGCGCGATCGGCTACGATATTAACTGTGGTGTGCGACTGCTCGCATCCAGCATTGATTTCGAATCGGCGCGCGGGGAGATGGACAGGCTGGCAACACTGCTCAATCAGTATTGTCCGAGCGGTGTTGGGAAAGAGGGCGCGATTAAATTGAATCTGAAAGAATTAGACCAGGTGTTGCTCAATGGTTCGCGTTGGGCGCTGAAGAATGGATATGCCACCGAAGCCGATCTGGCGCGGACCGAGGAGTCTGGTTCGGTGGAGGGAGCCGATCCAGCGCAGGTGTCTGAGCGCGCCAAAGAACGCGGACGCGAACAGATCGGTTCCCTGGGTGCGGGCAATCACTTCATCGAAGTGGATGTTGTGGATCAGATATTCAATGAAGAAGCTGCGAATGCAATGGGTCTTTACAATGGGTGTCTGGTCGTACAGATCCACTGCGGCTCGCGCGGGCTGGGGCACCAGGTCTGCACCGATTATGTCCAATCGTTCCAGAATGCCGTGCGCAAATATGGCATCGACCTGCCCGACCGTGAGCTGGTCTGCGCGCCGATGGATTCGCCGGAGGGGAAGGCATATATGGCTGCCATGCGCGCCGCGGCAAACTTTGCGTTTGCGAACCGCCAGTTGTTGGCGCATTCGGCACGGCGCGCGTTCGAAGAGACATTTGCTCCCAAAACTCGAAGCTGGCATTTACACCAGGTCTACGATATTGCTCATAACATGGGCAAACTCGAGACCCATGAGATCGACGGCAGGCAGGTAAAGGTCTGTGTCCACCGCAAAGGCGCGACGCGCGCCTTCGGTCCCGGCTCACCGGGCTTACCGCCGGAATACAGCAAGATCGGTCAGCCTGTGATCATCCCCGGTTCGATGGGCACTGCTTCCTGGGTGCTGGTCGGCACCGAAGGCAGCATGGCACGATCACTTGGTTCTTCCTGTCACGGCGCGGGACGCGTCATGTCCCGGTCGAAAGCCAAGAAAGAAGTCCAGGGTGATGTATTGAGGAGGGAATTGGAAACGCGCGGCATCAAAGTCCGCGCCGGGTCGTTGCCCGGGCTGGCGGAGGAAGCGCCCTCTGCTTATAAGGATGTGGACATGGTCGTGGAAACGGTCAGCGAAGCAGGCATCGCGAAAAAGGTCGCGCGGTTGTTGCCTGTAGCCGTGATCAAGGGATGATGAAGTAGTCAAGTACACAGGTATACAAGTAGACATGTAATTCACCTGTGTACCTGTTTACTCTTTTACCCTTTCGATCTTCGCGCCCAGGGCGCGTAGTTTTTCATCCACATCCTGGTAGCCGCGCTCGATCTGACTGATATTGCGGATTGTGGATTGTCCCTTTGCAGCGAGCGCCGCCAGCAGCATGGACATACCGGCGCGAATGTCGGGGCTTTCCAGGTGCTCACTGTATAGTTGATTTGGTCCCTGCACCAGACAGCGATAGGGATCGCAGAGAATGATTTTGGCGCCCATGCCTACCAGCTTGTCTGTGAAATACATGCGCCCGGAGAACATCCAGTCATGGAACATCACCGAGCCGCTGGCTTGCGTGGCGACTGTAATAGCGATGCTGATTAAGTCAGTTGGGAAAGCGGGCCAGACGTTCGTCTTGATCTCCGGGATCGCGCCATCGAGGTCGGGAACGATTTTCAGCTCCTGCTCGGCAGGGACGATCAGGTCATCCCCATCCACCTGCCAGGTAACGCCCAGCCGTTCAAAGACATGTGCAATCATGTGCAGGTTATCCACGCCGGCATTCTTGACGCGCACATTTCCGTGTGTGACAGCCGCCGCGCCTACGAAGCTGATTACCTCCAGATAATCCGGTCCGATGGTGAATTCACCGCCATGCAGTTTTGACACGCCATGAATGTGGAGTGTATTCGAGCCCACCTCTTCGATCTGCGCGCCCATCAGGTTCAGGAAATAACACAGCTCCTGCACATGCGGCTCTGAAGCAGCATTGCGGATGACGGTATCACCCCTTGCCGTCACAGCCGCCATGATGGCGTTCTCGGTAGCAGTTACGCTTGCTTCATCCATCAGGAAATCCGCGCCGCGCAAACCATCTGCCTGGAAGCTGAAGCCGCGGTCATATTCCACATCCACGCCGAGGGCGCGCAGGGCAAGGATATGAGTATCGAGCCGCCGGCGGCCGATCACATCTCCACCGGGAGGTGGCAACTTAAACTCTCCGATACGCGCAGCCAATGGACCCGCGATGAGGATGGAGGCGCGGATGCGGCGGCAGAGATCCGGGTTCAGGTCCGCGAGCCGCAGGTCGCGGGCGGTGACACGCCATGAGGTTGCATCGAGGTCTTCGATCTGCGCGCCGAGGCTTTCGATCAACCTGCGCATGACGCGCATATCCTCGATCTGCGGGATGTTGTGCAGGGTGATGGGTTCATCCGTGAGCAGGGCTGCAGCCAACAGGGGCAGTGCCGCGTTCTTGTTACCTGCCGGGGTCACCTCTCCGTGCAGTGGAACCCTGCCTTCAATAAGGAATTTTTCCATGTTCATCTCTCTTGAAACGTTGGGATGAACCTTGCGAAAGTTTTCTCAGGGCATGTGTACCCCACCCCAACCTTCTCAAGGTTATGTGCTTTATGTTCCATGATATCCCCGGGGAATATCGCCGCGATTGTAAGGCAGTTTGCAAGCTTCGGCAAGAAGAACGCTCCCTGGCACTTACCCGCCACTGTGCAGCGTCCCCGAAGCATAGCGGAGTGGGAGGGCAAGTGTGCACCTTCGGCAAACACACGCTAGTGAGCATACCTCATAATTCTGATGTCAGGCGCTCCCCTTACAGTCAACCTACATATCTTTGCGGATAATCTTTGTCGTTTTCTTTGGGCTATAATGGTAAGGATGGATGTTACCCTTCTGATCCCCGTGATTCTTGGCTGGCTTGCCGGGCTCGTCATCAACTACATCTCCGATGTCCTTCCGGTGACCCGCCGCTTGAGCCAGCCCGCCTGCGTGTACTGCCAGTCTCATTTTTCCTGGCAGGATTATTTGACTCTACGCAGCTGCCGAAATTGCGGGAGGGCGCGCAGTCTGCGCACATGGCTGGTGCAGATTTTAACTATCTTAGCGTTCGTGTACGCCTGGCTGAATCCTCCCCAGGCGCTGGGGATTCCTCTTGGTATGCTGGTGATCGTTTATTTTGGTATCATTACTGTCATTGATCTGGAGCACCGCTTAATCCTGCATCCCACCAGCCTGGCAGGCGCAGTGCTGGGCTTCATCGTCGGGACCTACATTCACGGCTATAGCCTGGGAGATGGACTTCTGCTTGGGACTGGGAAGTCCCTGCTGGGCGGGCTCTTCGGCTTCGGCGTGATGTTCCTGCTCTACCAGTTTGGCGCACTCGTGGCGCGTTACCGGGCACGCAAGATGCAGGCTGCCGGTCAGGCGGAAGATGAGGAGGAAGCGTTGGGCGGCGGCGACGTATACCTGGCGGGTGTGCTCGGACTCATGCTCGGCTGGCCCTTCATCTGGGATGCGCTGCTTCTGGGTGTTCTGCTCGGTGGATTGATCAGTTTCCTCTTTATTGTTGCGCTGCTTGTCCGCCGTCGCTACTCCAGCGATGCACTGATGACTTTCATCCCTTATGGTCCTTATTTCATTATTGGTGCGTTTTATTTACTCTTCCTGTAATTTGCAAAAATGTCAGGTGTACTTAGTACGAATGTCGCATTGGACGAACCAGCAGGGACAGTAAACTAAGAATTAGGACGATTAGGAATCAGGAATTATTATGAAATTTAACTGGCTCTCTCCTCAGAAGACCAAGGCGCAGGCGATGGTGGAATTTGCCATCGTACTGCCTATGTTGCTCCTCCTGCTATACGGTTTGCTGGAAGCAGGTCGACTGCTCTTCATTTACTCCACGATTGTGACTGCCAGCCGCCAGGCGGTTCGTTACGGCTCCGCGACAGGTATTGGGACCGGAACCGTCCCGCGCTACCAGGACTGCGCCGGTATCCGCGCCGCTGCGCAACGGACGGACTTCCTGGACGCCTTTGGCGACGAAGATATTTTGATCCAATATGACACAGGACCTGGAAGTACACCAACCACTTTCTGCACGGCAGGAATGGCCGCGGATGCCAGTTTTATCCCATTGACTACAAATAATAATCGCCTGTTAGTCAACATTGAGGGCGATTATCTTCCGATTGTTCCCAGGATCGTAGGTTTCCTCGAGCGCTCGGTTGCCAATAGCAATCCAATTGAAGCGCAAAGTGCACGTACGGTTTTGGTGAGCGTCTCGATCCAGGTGACCGTGCCTCCCTCCACGTGGACGGCTTCTACACCGACTGCTACAAACACCCTGACGCCGACCCCCACGCCCACCCCGACGAACACACCCACCAGGACTCCGACTCCTACACCGGTCTTTACCAACACGCCAAGCAGCACACCAACCCGAACACTTACGCCTACAGCCACTAGCACCGCAACGATCACACGGACACCTACCAGCGTTGCATCACCAGTGCCGGTATGCAATAATATCTCCAAGGGAGCAATTACGATATCTGGAAATACCATGTCGCTGACCATTACGAATCCAAATTCCTGGACACTCACGGTTCTGGATGTGTTTGTGAAATGGAACAGTGATAAGGGTCATCAGACAGGAAACGATAAGACTTTACAGTTGCTTAGTGCAAGCCTGGGAAGCCAGTTCTGGAGCGGTAACAACCCGGGTCCAAGCACTACGCTTAATCCAGTCACTCCCGCAACGATCCCACCCGGTACTTCAACGATCGTCTTTACATTTGATCAATCCTATGATCGCCCTGATGACTCGGAAGAGATTTTGATCAATTTCGCGACGCCGGGTTGTCAGAATAATCCCATTCACGTAACTCCCCAACCCTAATGGCTGAAGAAGAGACAACCATGAAACGGATCAAAAGTGAACGCGGGCAAAGTCTTGTCGAACTGGGCATCAGCCTGTTGATATTGTTATATCTCCTGGCGGGTGCCGTGGAGTTTGGGATCCTGTTCTTCCAGTTTGTGCAGCTGCGCGATGCCGCCCAGGAGGGTGCGCTATATGGCTCGATGAATCCTCCAACTAATGCAGGTGACAACATTGGAATCAATGCAATTATTACAAGAGCTAAATACTCATCGCCAACAAGCTCACCTATCGATCTTATCAATGACCCAGATGTAGACATTAAAGTAACTGTCACGGACGGACAATACTGTGAAGGCGGTTCGCTCGAAGTAGAAGTCACCTACCCTCATCAGATCTTCATGCCCTTCATGCCGCAAATACTCAACCGCACAGAAATCCCTCTGACTGCTACAGTGGTGGATACGATCCTCACGCCAATCTGTCCTTAAAATCGCCAGCAAGTTGTCACTATCTTTAGGGAGTGTCTGAATATAATCTGTTCGGCACTCCCTGACTATTTATCAGTAGAAACAAGCAAAAGATCACACGGTGAAGAAAACAAACCATGAAAAATAATTACCTTGCACGCGGCCAGGCATTGATCATGATTGCCCTGGCGATCGTCGGGATCACAGGGATACTTGCCCTGGTCATTGATGGCGGCAACGTCTTCCAGGACCGGCAGAGGGCACAGAACGCGGCAGATTCTGCTGCGCTAGCCAGCGCCTATGAACGCATCAAAGGGGGAGATATGGTGGGGGCCGCTCTCGCGTCCGCAGCGGAGAATGGATATAACAATGACGGGGTCAATAATGTCGTGGTGTTATACAGCCCGCCAAAGGACGGTCCGCACGCGGGCGATATTGAATATATTCAGATCATCATCACATCGAACGTCAGAACCTACTTTGCGCGCGTGATCGGCAGGGATCTGATCGTCAATACGGTGGAAGCCACTGCACGCACCAAGTCCGCGGAGATCAAGCCGCTGCTCAATGGGCGGGCAGTCGTCAGCCTCGCGCCGCAGAGCAACTGCACCAACCAGCTATCCTTCTGGGTGCACGGTGAAGCAACCCTCGACATTAGCGGTGGCGGGGTCCTGGTCAATTCAAATAACCCCACCTGTGCATTGGTCGAACAGGGAAATGGAAGCATCCGCGTCGCCGAAGGTTATACCATTGACATCGTAGGCGGTGCATCTATTCAAAAGCTTCGCCTGATCACACCAGCAGTGACTGTGGGCGCCGGACCCGTCAACTACCCACCTCCTTTCTTTATGCCCAAGGTTGGCTGTAGCAAGGATGCCGAAGTCAGCCTGGATGGCACGACGATGACAGCGGGATCGTGGGGAGATATCTTTCCGCCGCCAGGCGTCACGCGGCTCGAGAGTGGAACTTACTGCCTCGGCAACGGGATGCACATCACGGGCGACATCGAAGGACATAATGTCATCTTCAGAGTGGATCGGGGTGAGGTGCGCTTCGACAGCAATGCGAATATCATGCTGGATGCACCCAATACCGGCCCGAACTCAGGTTTGTTGATCTTTTTGCCGATGGATAACCGCAGCAAGGTCGTCCTCAACGGCGGGGCAGGCTCCGACATCACAGGCACCGTCCTGGCACCGGCAGCACCGATCCTCATCAAAGGCATGGACTCGAAACGCGGCTTTCACAGCCAGATCATCGGCTACACTGTTGAAGCGGACGGCACCAGCAATGTAGTGATCGTGTACAACCCGGAACAGAATTTCCAGTCTTTGAGCATGCCCGAAATCGAATTTTCACAGTAACCTACAGGCATCAAATCCGTCTGGATGAAAAGGAAACGTACTCCGCGTTGAGTTAGGTAAAATCCTTTTGTTCGTTTTCCAAAGGAGGTGAACCGGCACAAACACCGGGAAAGACAGCGCATGGACCCCGCGCCTCGCGGGGTTGACGAGGATAAGGGTTCTCCATTGCAAAGATGGAGCTAACCCCGTCGCTGGTCGAGTGCCACATCGTGGCGTATCGAGACCCGACGGGGGAAAATCGACAGATCAGCGGAAGCCCTTCGGGTGCGCCATCACCCGTTTTATCTTTCCCTCCGAAAATCAACTTTGCGACAACGTCATGCAAGTAATTGCATGGACAAAGAAGTAAAGAGTGGCAATCAACCCGTCATTGCGAGGAGCGTTCGTTGCGACGACCCTGGCACCGCCCGCCAGGGCAGGTGAGCAATCTCATGTTTGAAGGAGATTGCCACGCGCCGGGGGCGCTCGCAATGACAAATCAAAATTTCGGAGGAATCCCTATGTGTGGAATCGTCGGATATATCGGGCCGCGTGACGCGACACCGATTATTCTCAATGGCTTAAAAAGACTCGAATACCGCGGCTACGACTCAGCCGGGCTCGCGCTTGTAAACGGCGGACAGCTTGAAGTCCGTAAGGACGCGGGCAAATTATCCCAATTGATTGATCTCGTTTATAAATCCCCCATCAACGGCGCGCCGGGCATCGGTCACACGCGCTGGGCAACGCACGGCGCCCCAAATGCCCGCAACGCGCATCCCCATGTTGGAGCCACAAAACGCGTCGTTGTGGTGCAGAACGGCATCGTCGAAAACTTTCTGGAGCTCAAGGATGAG
>JAICQC010000331.1 GCA_025938055.1 Anaerolineales bacterium
CGATCCAACAGTCCTGCATGAAAGGTATTCTCTGCTTCTCGTAATAATCTTACAGTCACACCCTCTTCCACATATGCCTCTCCGCAGCCCGGACAAACCCGCGCCGGCACATTGTTGATCACCAGGTGCATTTCGCCGCGCCCAAGTTTGATGGTAGTGAAACTTTCGAGCAGCTCAGCCTGCCTGCAAATCAGGCAGATCATGATCTGCGTCGCCTAAAATCTTTATCCCATTTGCTTACATCGGGAAGATAAACCGTAATAACTGTTGTCTCGTTTGTTACTGGATTCTCAGAGGCCACCACATGGAACGGGCGTTTCCCCTGAAATCCCAGGATCAGCCGACCAGGATCGGGCATTTCTGCAGAATAATCTTCGATGATTTCCCCGGACTCTATTGCATCCAATACCTTCTTCGCGGGGATGCTGCGTTCAAACATACGCTGGACGGCATGCACGCGAAAAATGGTTTTGGGTTTGTTCACTCCTGAAAGCCTGTTCTGTAAAGATCGTAATATATCCCCTGATCTGCCAGCAGTCCCGTATGCGTTCCCTGCTCGACGATCTTGCCGTCATGGATAACGACGATCTTATCTGCATTTGTGATGGTGGAAAGGCGGTGTGCTATCACAAAGGAAGTCCGTCCCTTCAAGAGAGTTGCCAGCGCCTTTTGAATGATCTGCTCCGTCTGGATATCCACCGAAGAGGTTGCCTCGTCCAGAATCAGGATGCGCGGGTCAGCCAGTAACGCCCGCGCGAACGAGATCAACTGTCGCTGCCCCACGCTCAACGTCGCACCGCCCTCCTCCACCGAGGTCTCGTATCCGTTCTTCAGGCGCGTGATAAAGTCTTGCGCGCCGACGGCTTGCGCGGCGGCAATCACATCCTCATCGCTGGCGCCCAGCCGCCCGAACAAGATATTTTCCTTCACCGAGCCATTGAACAGGAACGGGTCTTGCAGCACCATGCCCATCTGTTTACGAAGCGACCCCTGGGTCACCGTCCGCAGGTCCACGCCATCGATGAGGACGCAACCCGAAGTCGGATCGTGGAAGCGCGTCAGCAGCTTGACGATCGTCGTCTTGCCCGCGCCCGTCTCCCCAACCAGCGCGACCGTTTCCCCGGCACGTACCTCCAGATTGATCCCATCCAGGACGAGCGCCGGATCGTCAGAGTAATGAAACGATACATCCTCAAAACGAACATCGCCTACGATGGGTCCCATTTCCCGCGCATCTTCTGCATCCTGCACTTCGACCGGCGTATTGAGCAGCTCCAGAATCCGCTCACCGCCTGCCATTGTGGACTGCAGCGTATCGAAGCGGCGGCTCAGATCGCGGATCGGGTCGAAGAGACGGTCAATATACAACACAAACGCGATCAACACGCCCGCCGTGATCGACTCACCCAGCACCGCCGTACCTCCAATATAGACCACCAGCGCGGTTGCGATAGCGCCAAGCACATCCACGATGGGCGTAAAAATCGAAGCGACTTTTGCCGCGTCGAGACTGCGCTCGAGGAAGTAGCGGTTGACATAATCCCTGAAGTTCCTGTAATTATGGGACTGGCGTGAGAACGCCTGCACTACGCGCACCGCATTGACATTCTCTGCCAGCACAGAGTTCGTCCATGAGACCGCAGCACGCACCTTGCGATAGTTGCGCCGCGCCGCCTTCCGGAACAGAATCGTTGCGAGCACCATGATCGGCAAGACCGTGAACGTGAGCAGCGAGAGTCGCAGATTGAGCGTGAGCATCGCGATCAGGATGCCAACGATTGCAAGCAGGTCACGGACAATTGCCAAGGTTGCCCAGGTCACGAATTCACGCAGGGTACCCACATCGTTGATAACACGCGTGATAACACGCCCCACACTGTAGCGGTTGTAAAAACTCAGCGAAAGGTTTTGCAGGTGGTTGAACATCGCCATGCGGACATCGTACAAGATGTGCTGCCCGACACGCGACATGAGCCGGATACGTGCGACATTGGTGATCACCTGGACCAGCGAAACGATGAAGTACGTCAACGCGATGTTTCGCAGGGCAAGAACGTTATTTTTGGCGATCCCATCATCAATGGCAAGTTTGACGAAATACGGACCAGACACCGACGCAGACGTGACAATGATCATGAAGAGCAATGAGATCAGCATTTGCCCATAATAAGGTTTCAGGAATTGCAAAAGCCCGCGCGCGACCTTTGGATCGTAGCCTTTGTCGTAAACATCCTCCGATTGGGTGATAAATGCGGGAGGGGCGATTTTGGCTGTCATCTACGCCTCCTCGCCTTCCGCTTCGCGGCTCCGCTCGGCGCGATAATCATTATCGAGACTTTCCAGCTCCTCCGCGAACCTGGCATGGTCCATCAATTGCAAGTCATGGATTTCTTTGTAGAGTCCGCCATGTGCAAGCAGCTCATCATGTGTGCCGCGCTCTACGATTTGGCCGTTGTCCATCACCAGGATCAGATCGGCGCGGCGGACGGTGCTGAGGCGATGCGCGATCACAAACGTCGTGCGCCCTTCCATCAATGTGTCCAACGCGGCCTGAATCAGCTTTTCCGTCTGCGTATCCACTGACGAGGTCGAATCGTCCAGGATCAGGATGCGTGGGTTCATCAGCAATGCCCGCGCAATTGCCACGCGCTGACGCTGCCCGCCGGAGAGGGTCACGCCGCGCTCCCCCACCATCGTGTCATATCCATTGGTAAAACTCTCGATGAACTCATGCGCCTGCGCAGCTTTCGCAGCCGTGATAATTTCATCCAACGATGCATCCGGGCGACCATAAGCAATGTTGCCCTTGATCGTATCGGAGAACAGAAGCGAGGTCTGCAGCACAATGCCGATCTGCCTTCTCAGCGCAACGAGGTCCAGTTCGTGCACATCCACACCGTCGATGAATACACTTCCCTCCGTTACATCATAAAAACGCGGGATCAAGTTGACCAGCGGCGTCTTGCCTGAACCCGTCTGTCCGATGAGGGCGATGATTCGATTCGGCTCGACCCGAAGATTGATGCCGCTTAAGGAGGCGGTTCGTTCATCCTGGTATTTCAGCCCAACGTTACGAAATTCCACTTCGCCGCGCAGGGTATCCAGTTTGACGGCGTCTGCTGGAGATTGTATGGAAGGCAGCGTATCCAACACTTCAAAGACACGCTGCGCGCCCGCGGCAGCCTCTCCGCCCGCATTAACCAGACTGGTCAGTTGTTGGGCAGGCTCCGCCAGCATCAGGATATAGGCGTTAAAGGCTACGATCGCGCCGATAGTCAGCGTGCCATCCAGGACCATTTGCCCGCCAAACCACAGGATCAGGATGACGCTGACTGTCGTGAGCCAGTGTGTGGTCGGCATGATCTTCGACCACTCATCTATCACATGCACCCAGGTCTGGAATACCTGTTTATTCGCCGCCTCGAAGCGATCGATTTCATACTGCTCGCGCGCAAACGCGCGTACCACCTGCACGCCAACGACATTTTCCTGTAAGCGGTTCGAGACGTCTCCCACTGCATTGTCGACATTGAAAAACAGATTACCGACCTTGGTCCCAAAGCTGGAGGTCATCAGGGTCAGAGGAATCATCGGCAAGAGAGCGATAATCGCCAGCTGCGCATTGTCAGTCAGCATGATGTAGATGATGCCAACCGCCAGAAGCGCAAACCGGATGAGATCCGTAACGGCGCCACCAGCGAAGCGCTCAATTGCGCGCACATCCTCAATACAACGCGAGATCAACTGCCCGCTCTGCGCGTGGTCATGATAGGCGAACGGCAGGTACTGGATATGATCGTACAGGCGGTTGCGCAAGTCATAGCCTACGCGCGCCGCGATCCACTCAGACCAGTAGCGATTGCCCAGATTCAAGATCGCGGAGGCGACTCCAAGTCCCAGAAGAAGAACCGCGGACCGAAGCAGGCTGGTCGTCTCGCCCTGTATCAAACCCTCATCGACCACCGAACGGATGATGCGCGGCACGAGGAGACTGAGCCCTGTCAGGATCAACAACATGAAAAGTGTCGCCAGTATTTGCCACAAATATGGCTGGAGGAAGATTCGTATTCGTGATAGATGTTTCATAGGAGGAATAAAAAGGATACCATAAAAATGTCCTGGAAGCATGCAGAAAGAAAGCTTTAATGCAGGATTTTCATCACGGACGATGAAAATTTGGGGGTGGTATAATCCTCGTGCGTTTCAAATCCTCATAAGGGAAAAGGCATGAAACTCCACGAATATCAATCGAAAAGCATTTTTTCAAAATATGGAATTCCCATCCCCAAAGGACGGGTAGCGGCTACCGCAGAAGAAGCGAAACACATCGCAGAGGAACTGGGTGGCCGCGTTGTTATTAAATCGCAGGTGCTGGTTGGTGGTCGCGGCAAGGCTGGCGGGGTAAAGGTTGCCCGTGACCCCAAGGAAGCCGGGGAGTTTGCCGGACAGATCCTTGCTATGCACATCAAAGGCCTTCCGGTCCGTAAAGTCCTCGTGGACGAAGCCGCGGCGATCGAGCACGAGATCTATTTCTCGATCACAAACGACCGCGCCGAGAAGAAACCCGTCATGATCGCCTCGGCGGCGGGCGGCATCGATATTGAGGAAGTGGCAGCGAAGACCCCCGAGAAGATCATCAAGGTCCACATCGACCCGCTGCTCGGGCTGCGTGATTATCAATCACGAGACATCGCCGCCTCCATTGATCTGCCGCGCGAACTCTGGCGAGATTTTAGCAAGATTGCCACAGGATTGTGGCGCGCGTATCTCGAAACGGATGCAACACTGGCAGAGATCAACCCGCTAGTGATCACGAAGGATAAGCGCCTAGTTGCCCTGGATGGCAAGATGATGATCGACGACAACGCCCTGTTCCGCCACCCGGACCTGGCGGAGATCCGGGACATCGACGAGGAAGACCCAGCCGAGACCGAAGCGCGCCGTCACGGGCTCTCGTTCATCAAGCTGGATGGTGACATTGGCTGCATGGTCAACGGGGCAGGACTCGCGATGACCAGCATGGATATTGTCAAATTGTTTGGTGGGGAACCTGCCAACTTCCTGGATATCGGCGGCGGCGCAAGCGCTGAGAAAGTGGCTGCTGCGATGCGCATCATTCTTTCGGACCCGAACGTAAAGGCGGTGCTGTTCAATATTTTTGGCGGCATTACGCGCGGTGATGAAGTGGCGCGCGGTATTCTTGTCGCGATGGAAGAGGTCAAGCCCAGGGTGCCGATGGTCATTCGCCTGGTTGGCACAAATGCAGAGGAGGGACGCAAACTCCTGGAGAACGCAAATATGATTACTGCCGAAACACTGGCAGATGCCGCCAAGAAGGC
>JAICQC010000003.1 GCA_025938055.1 Anaerolineales bacterium
GTGGCTCTTTGTCTTTATGGAGGCCATGCTCGGACTCGCTCTGGCAGATAATATGCTCCTACTGTTTGTGTTCTGGGAATTGACAAGCTTCAGCTCCTACATCCTGATCGGTTTTGAACATGAACGCGAGACCGCGCAGGTCGCCGCGCAGCAGGCATTTCTCATCACCGCCGGCGGTGGGCTGGCGCTGCTGGCAGGTCTTCTGCTTCTCGGCCAGGCAGGCGGAACGCTGGAGCTTTCTGCGCTGTTGCGGCAGGGTGATGTGATACGAGCCAGTCCGTTGTATCTCCCGGCTGTTCTCCTGATTCTACTGGGCGCGTTTACCAAGTCGGCGCAGTTCCCGTTTCACTTCTGGCTGCCGAACGCGATGGAAGCGCCGACACCAGTCAGTGCGTATTTGCATTCGGCGACGATGGTGAAAGCGGGTGTGTACCTGCTGGCTCGCCTGGGACCCGCGCTCAATGGGACAGAGCTGTGGTTCTATGCGGTTGGCGGTGTAGGAGCGGTGACGATGTTGCTCGGTGGTTATCTTGCCCTTCTGCAGACCGACCTGAAACGATTACTCGCTTATTCCACGGTGAGCGCCCTGGGCATGCTGACGCTCCTGATCGGTCTCGGCTCGTCACATGCGATCCAGGCGGCTATGGTGCTGCTGCTGGCGCACGGCCTGTACAAGGGTGCGCTCTTCCTCGTAGCCGGGGCAGTGGACCATGAAACGGGCACCCGCGACATCACGCAGCTCGGCGGATTGTTCCCGGTCATGAAGCTCACAGCCATTGCCGGTGGACTCGCCGCTCTCTCGATGGCAGGTCTGCCGCCCCTATTGGGTTTCATATCCAAGGAAATGTCATATGAGGTCGCGCTCGAATTTGGTCCATGGGTCACTGCCGCTGTCGTCTTTGCCGGGCTGTCATTTGTCTTCGTTGCTGCGGTGGTTGGTGTGGGACCCTTCTGGGGAGAACGAAAACAAACTCAGCAGTCTCCGCATGAGGCGGCCGCCAGCATGTGGGTGGGAGTTCTGACTCTAGCGGCATTGAGTCTAGTGGTCGGCATTTTCCCTGCGATCATCAGTGAGGCGCTGATCAATCCCGCGGCTTCCTCGGCGATCGGCGAGCCGACCGATGTCAGGCTGTCGTTGTGGCACGGCGTGAATCCAGCGTTCCTGCTGAGCGTCGCGACGGTAGCGATCGGCGTGGGATTGTTCGCAGCGCGTAATCCACTTCGTTCCGGGCTTTCACGTCTCGCCTGGCCCTGGGGACCATCCTTCCTATATGACCGCGCCCTTCATGGACTAGACGCGCTAGCCCGCGGGCAAACGCGGCTGCTGCAGAGTGGATACCTGCGCTATTACATCATGACCCTCGTGATCGTCGCTACAGGGCTGGTCGGCTTTACTTTGTTCACTCGCGATGGCTGGAATTTTCCGGAAGGTGTGACTGACATCCGCTTTTATGAGGTAGCACTTAGCGCCCTGATCCTGGCGGCGGCATTTGTGGCGGCTATTACCCGATCTCGCCTTGGGACGGTTGCGTCGCTTGGAGTAGTGGGATATGGTGTGTCTCTGCTCTACATCCTGTACGGCGCGCCCGATCTGGCGATGACTCAATTCCTAATCGAATCGCTTACGGTCATCTTGTTCGTCCTGGCTTTTTATCACTTGCCCCAGTTTACACAATTGAGTCCCAGGGGCTCCAGAATCCGGGATATATTGATCGCGTTACTGGCAGGCGGGCTAATGACTGCTCTGGTACTCTCGGCGACGGGGGTTTTGTTTTACCCGAGTATTTCGGATTTTTTTGTCGAGAATGCTCTGCCGTTGGGGCACGGTCGCAATATCGTCAATGTGATCCTCGTGGATTTTCGAGCGTTCGATACGATGGGCGAGATCACAGTACTGGGTATCGCTGCGATCGGTGTGTACGTATTGTTGAAGCTTTCCATAGACTCCAAAAATGACAAAGCAGGAGGCGCCGAATGACCTCCCTGATTCTTCGAACGACAACCCGCTACCTGACGCCGCTTCTGTTGATCTTTTCTATCTTTCTGTTCTGGCGCGGGCACAACCAACCGGGCGGCGGGTTTGCGGGCGGCCTGGTGGCAGCCGTTCCCTTCGCTCTCTTCTCGATCGCGTTCGGGGTCGCGGAAGCCCGCCGGGTACTGCACGTGGAAACGCATGTGCTGATCGCCACAGGCTTGCTGACGGCCCTGATTAGCGGCGTACTGAGTCTGTTCGCCAGAGACCCATTCCTCACTAGCAGTTGGGGAACTCTCAGGCTGCCTGGCTTTCCCTCGGTCGATCTGGGCACTCCCGTGCTTTTTGATCTGGGTGTCTATCTACTGGTGATTGGCATAACCCTATCCATTATTTTTGCGCTGGAGGAGGCTGAATAATTTATGGAAATCATTCTGGCGTTTGTGATTGGCGGGCTGTTTGCCGCAGGGATCTATATGCTGCTCAGGCGCAGCCTCTTGAAACTGCTCATTGGTCTGTCCCTCATGAGCCATGCAACGAACCTCCTGATCTTTACGGTTGCCCGGCTGAACCGCGGGGCGCCGCCTGTAATTGATATGAATAAGTCGGTGCTCGAGCCGCCGTTTGCCGACCCAATGCCCCAGGCACTCATCCTCACAGCCATCGTGATCAGCTTTGGCGTCACTGCCTTTGCACTTGCGCTGTCGTTTCGTGCTTATCGCAGTCTGGGCACCGATGACCTTGATCAAATGCAGAGCACGGATGCTTAGATGATCTGTAGAAATATATTGGTATCCAGCCCATCATGAATGTACTTCTTATCTTACCTATCATCATTCCCATGTTTACAGGCATCCTCGTCGTGTTCTTTCGGTCTTCTCTGCGTACACAGCGGCTGGTGAGCCTGATCGGGGCAGGAGCCTTGCTCGGTTTTTCCATTGCATTGGTGTTCGATGTTAACCAGAATGGAATCCAGGCGGCGCAGATGGGCAGCTGGCCTGCACCGTATGGGATCACGCTTGTGGCAGACATCTTCGGCGCGGTAATGGTTCTGCTGGCCGGCATCGTTGGGACAGCAGTCGCAGTGTATTCTCTGGTCAGTATCGACAGGCAGCGCGAGCAATTTGGCTACCATCCTCTTTATCATTTCCTGTTGATGGGTGTATGCGGCGCATTTCTGACCGGCGACCTGTTCAACCTCTACGTGTGGTTCGAGGTCATGCTGATGGCTTCCTTCGTCTTGATGGCGCTGGGAGGTGAGCGCGGCCAAATGGAAGGCGCGATCAAGTACGTGACGCTCAACCTGGTGTCCTCGGCGATGTTCCTTTCCGCTCTGGGTCTGCTCTATGGGATGGCTGGCACGCTTAATATGGCGGATCTGGCGCAAAAGTTTTCTGTGAGTCCCCCATCACAGTCTCCTGGCCTGGTGACGGCAGTGGCGATGCTGTTCATGGTCGCCTTTGGGATTAAAGCCGCGGTCTTCCCGCTGTTCTTCTGGCTTCCCGCCTCCTATCACACGCCGCCAGTCGCAGTCTCGGCGCTCTTCGCCGGGCTGCTGACCAAAGTAGGCGTATACGCGTTGATCCGCGTCTTTACCCTCATCTTCCTGCGAGACATCGGATATACCCACAGTCTGTTGCTGGTCGTCGCGGCTCTGACGATGGTCAGCGGGGTGCTGGGAGCTATGGCGCAGAACGAGTTCCGGCGTGTGTTGTCCTTTCTGATCATCAGCCATATCGGCTATATGATCATGGGGCTGGGACTATTCACGCCGCTCGCTCTGGCGGGATCGGTGTTCTACACTGCCCATCACATCATCGCCAAGACCAACCTCTTCCTGGTGAGCGGCGTGGTGGAGCGGCTCGGGGGAACACCGGAGCTGAAAAAACTCGGCGGGTTATACCGGGCGCAACCAACTCTGGCGTTGTTGTTCCTCGTCCCCGCAATGTCACTGGTCGGCCTGCCGCCCCTCTCCGGCTTCTTTGCCAAGTTGAGCCTGGTGCGCGCCGGGCTGGAGAACGAACAATACGTCCTGGTCACGATCGCTCTGGCTGTTAGTATCCTCACGCTATTTTCGATGCTTAAGTTGTGGGCGGAGGCGTTCTGGAAACCAGAGCCGGAGTCGGCGGCAGACCCTAAAAAGCCTGGCATTAATGTTCGTGCATGGCTGTACCCGATCGCTTTCCTCGCCGCGACCACGGTGCTGATAGGGCTCGGGGCGGGACCTATATTCAGGTTTGCGCTGCAGGCTGGGGAACAGTTGATGAATCCGTCGATCTATATCCAGGCGGTGATGGGAGGCACCCCATGAGCTACTTCTTTCTGAACGTAGCGCTTGCCCTATCCTGGGGAGCGCTGACGGGAAATTTCAACCCGGCGAATCTGTTGACTGGTTTTGTCCTGGGCTATGGCGCGCTGTTCATCATCCGCCGCGCCCTGGAACCCTCTGATTACTTCGTGAAGGTCTGGCAGGTGATCCGCTTTGCGCTCTTTTTTCTGTGGGAGCTTCTCCGCGCCAACCTGCGGGTTGCCTATGATGTGCTGACCCCGGGTTTCCATATGCAGCCGCGGGTGATCGGCATTCCCCTTAAGGCACGGACCGACGCCGAGATCATGGCGCTGACCTATTTCATTAACCTCACTCCCGGGTCTGTGGTCCTGGACATTTCCAGCGATAGGAGCACGATGTTTGTCCATGTTATGTATGCACCTGATGCCGATGCGATGCGGCAGGAGATCAAAGAGGGCGGGGAACGCCGTATCCTGAGGCTGATGCGCGGAACCAAAGTTAAGAAAGGTTGAGAATGGATATTCTGATTGATATCACTCTAGGTCTACTGATCCTCGCGATGTCTATGACCTTCGTGCGGCTGGTACGCGGTCCGAGCCTGCCCGCCCGCGTGGTGGCGCTGGATATGATGGGATCGCTCGCAGTTGGTATCATCGCTGTCTTTGCGGTTGCCACCCGGCAGCCCATTTTTCTCGACGTGGCGATCGTCCTGGCGCTGATTGGGTTCCTCGGCACGGTTGCGTTTGCTTACTATATTGAAAAGGGAGAATTGCCATGGCCGAAAGCATAAGCCTGATTCTGCTCCTGCTGGGTGCTGTTTTCATGTTGCTGGCAGCCATTGGGATGGTACGCATGCCGGATGTGCTTACGCGGCTGCACAGTAGCACAAAATCGGCTACGCTGGGCGTCGGGCTGATTATGCTGGGGGTGGCCCTGGTCTTCAGCGACTTTGCCATCGGGGTACGCGCTCTGGCAATCGTGATCTTCTTGTTCGTCACGGCGCCCGTGGCTGCGCATATGATCGCCAGAGCCGCGTATCTTTCCGGGGTGCCGCTTTGGGAGGGCACGCTTAGCGACGAACTGCGCGGGCGTTACGACCCCGAGACTCACACTTTATCTAGCGAGGCGCAATCCGATTAAGTGCTGATCTTACCAACGAAACCACTTCAAAAAACCGCTCATTGGTGAAAATGTCGGCAATGGCCATGCCCCGGTCCTTGGCATAGGCTTCGAGCCGCAGATTCTATTCATAATTCACTGGTTATTACAAAGTAGTTGCAGTGGGGACAAGACTCTACCATGACAATTGTCATGGTTGTAACCACCAACTTTATCATTTAAACAATCACGACAGGTCTCACTTCCTCTGGTAAGTGCTCCTAACTATACTGCGAAGGCGTGTGTGAGTGATGAAGAAAGATACGGAAGAGCTAACCCAACAGGTGCTCGAGTCCGTACCTGTGCTGGCGGATACGAGTTAGTGAGTGCTGCCATCAAATGCAGAAGTTCGTAAACGAAAGAGTGAAAATGTTGGTTCCGAAAAAGTCTACGGTTAGTACCCGCCCAAAAAGCCGCTTAAGAAAAGCCATACTGATTGTGATAGGTTTTCTGGCATCTTTTGTCGCCCTGATTACTGTATTGGCTTTCATATTTGCAGAAATTCAGCAGCCCAGGTTTGTCAACCGCGACCTGGTTATGCAAAACGAACTCATTATTCCGCCGCTTCTGGAATCTAAGGTTATCGGTGGTGAAAAGGTATTTGAACTATCGGCAAATGAAAGTGAGACAAGCTTTCTTGAAGGGAAGTCAACAAATACTACAGGTTATAACGGCACCTATCTCGGACCAACACTTCGTGCCCACAAAGGCGATCACGTGCGGATCGTTCTTACAAATAACCTGTCTCAACCCATCACCACCCATTGGCACGGTATGCATCTGCCAGCGATAATGGATGGCGGTCCACATCAAGAAATTGCGCCAGGCGGAGTCTGGGAACCTCACTGGGCAATAGAAAATGAGTCCGCAACGCTTTGGTATCACCCTCATCTTCTGGGAAAAACCGGAGAAGAGGTTTATAGTGGCCTGGCAGGGCTTTTTATTATCGACGATGAAAACTCGGACTCACTAAGTCTACCGAAGGAATATGGTATAGATGATCTCCCACTCATTGTCCAAGACCGGGAAATTCGTCGGGATGGTCAGTTCGTGTATGCACCTGAGCGGAGAGATGAACTCGGCCACACCGGAATGCTTGGAAATATTATCTTGGTCAATGGAACCCATGCTCCATTTGTTGATGTTCCCGCAAAGCAAATCAGGCTTCGTATTCTAAATGCTTCTAATGCACGCCGTTACAACTTTGGTTTTGAAGACGGTCGAACATTTTATCAAATTGCTACCGATGGTGGACTGCTTCCTTCCCCTGTTCCTCGCACTCGCATGATACTTGCTCCAGGCGAGCGAGCCGAAGTGATTGTTGATCTCACTGGTGAAACGGAACCTCTGATACTAATTAGTGACGCGGTATATGAGGAAAACGAAGTTCTGAGATTTGTTAAAGCATTGATGAAATTAGAGCGAGATGAAAATCAGGTATTCAAAATCATTGAAATACGTCCCCAACCAACTTCTGAGGTCACTGAAACTCTTCCACAGTCGCTCAACTCAATTGAAAAGCTACCCGCTAGTTCTGCCGTCAGAACACGAAGGTTCATACTTGATCCAAGGAATCCGTCTATCAATGGTCAAGTAATGGACCATCATTATGTCAATGAGGTAGTTCACCCCGGCGATATGGAAATCTGGGAAATCATTAACCTTTCGGGGACATTTCATCCCATCCACATCCACGGCGTGCAGTTTCAAATCCTCGATAGAGGGGGCAAACCTCCTGCAGATTATGAGTTAGGGTGGAAAGATACAGTGCTTGTATCAAATGCTGAAATAGTGCATGTGATCATGCGCTTTCCAGAATTCTCAGATCCGCACACTCCTTATATGTATCATTGCCATATTCTTGAACATGAAGACATGGGCATGATGGGGCAATTTATTGTGACAGACGAAAAAATATCCGCTGAAGAGATTTATGTAGAGACAGCCGGCAATGGAATCGAGAGCTATCACAACCATACACCTTAGCAGCAACAAATAGTAGATGGGGCTTAATACAAACCGATGAACAACAACCACCAAGAGACGAAAGACACCATCCGGGCTGAATTAGAAGCGACACGCAAAACTTTTCATACGGTGCTTGCCTCGTTTTCGGAAAGCGATTTTCATAGGCAAAGTCGAAACCCAGGTTGGACCAATGACGAAATCCTTACCCATATGACCTTCGGCTTCATTATTTTGAATGCTCTGCTTTCGATGGCACGTCTATAGGGACATCTGCCAAAATGGACATCCAAAATCTTCGCCTCGACACTAAATGCCTTCACAACGCCATTCAACTGGATTAACGCACTTGGGGCTCGGCTGCAGGCCCGAGTAGCTACGCACCATCGAATCGGCCGAGTGTATGGCTGGGTTCATTTCCCTCTTATGAAGCAACTTGAGGGAATCAACGACGACGAATGGAAACGCGGGATGCACTTTCCCAGCCGGTGGGATCCCGATTTCCATGATTTCATGACGATCCGTGAGCTGTTTCATTAGCCGATCAGACATTTCAACTTTCACATGGAACAGCTCTCGCAATAAATTGATGTCCGATTCCTATTTTCGCATATGCTGGTCAATAGGATAGTAGGCGCATGGAGTGTACACCTCCAGGGAATCGTGAGAATGGTAGAATGATTCACGCGGACGCGCATCCATTTTGCCAGGAGCATGGATATGGCAAGTTCAGCAACCCAAATTGCCGACAGTGAATTAGATCAACAATGGATTTCAGATAACAGCAACGACGAGTCGAAGTTGCAGGAGATCATTGCAGCCAGCGGTATTTCCGTGCGGCTATGGCGGCTGTACGCCTATTTCTGGTTCATCTGTTTGGTCTTTCCTATCCTTTCTCTGATCCAAACTTCTCCTTCGGGAGTCCACCTGCTAATCATTGCCTCCGGGTTATTTATTTTTGTGGGCATCTATTTCTGGGTCATGTGGTCGCATCCAGTGAGTGATCGAGCACGCACCAGTTTAGGAAGGCAGAAATCTGTAACACTGATTATTGGTCTCACCGTACTGGTGCTGCTCCTCAGCATAATTTATGAAAGTTCATTTCTCTGGCTCTTCATTGGAATCAGCGCAATTGCTGGAATAACGCTTTCATTTCGTAATGCTTCCATCGCCGTAATAAGTTTGACTCTCCTAACTGTGGCCGCTAACGTGAGCATTGATGGAAACATCAGATCAGCCAACTGGCTCCAAATCATCCCGCTTGCGTTGTTGGTGCGCGGACTTGGTCTGGATATGATTGGTTTTGTTCGCCTATCCGACGCGTTGCGTGAATTACAGAGAGTTCGTGGAGAACTTGCTCACCAAGCAGTAATGGAGGAACGCCTACGAATGGCACGTGATCTGCATGACTTGCTCGGTCATACGCTCTTGCTGATTACATTGAAGAGCGAGCTTGCTGGGCGCCTCCTCGAGAAAAACCCTCATGCTGCAACCGAGCAAGTTCACGAGGTCGAGCGTGTGGCGCGTCAGGCATTGCGCGAGGTGAGGGAAGCCGTTGCTGGATACAGACAGCGAACCTTACGCGGGGAACTGGATGGCACACGCCAAATCCTGGAAGCAGCCGGGATTGAATGTATCATTGAATATGAGCCTCAATCGCTTCCACCAAGTGTGGATATGGTCCTTGCCTGGGTCGTAAGGGAAGGCGTGACCAACGTGATCCGACACAGTCGCGCGCAGCACTGTCTGATCCGCATTACCTCCAGCGACGACCATGTCCGTGCGGAAATTACAAATGATGGTGATCCGCGCAAGGAAACTTTTACAGTTGAATGGGGCAGCGGACTCTCCGGACTTGCCGAACGAGTTGCAAACGAGGGCGGCAAACTTGACGTGGGCAGGCAACCAACCCCAAATGGTCCTGGTTTTCAGCTTAGGGTCGAAATCCCTAGGAGCAACTCAACAGCGGAGGAACGATGACCGCGAAAATCCGAATCCTGCTTGCAGAAGATCAAGCGATGGTACGCGGCGCGCTGACAGCTCTCCTGAATCTGGAAGACGACATTGAAGTCATCGCGGAAGTTTCCCAGGGAGATCAGGTGTTACAGACCGCAAAAAAAACCAAACCTGATATCGCCTTGTTGGATATTGAAATGCCCGGTAGCGATGGATTGAGCGCAGCACGAGCATTACATCAGAACCTACCATCTTGTCGTATTGTAATTCTAACTACCTTTGGGCGCAGCGGATATCTGCGACGGGCGATGGAAAGCGGTGCGCTTGGATTTTTGCTCAAAGATGCGCCGGCAGATCAATTGGCAATAGCGATCCGTCGTGTGATGGCAGGTGAACGAGTCGTTGATCCTGAACTCGCGCTTTCTGCCCTGAGTGACGGGGACAATCCACTCACAGGTCGCGAGCGCGATGTGCTGAAGGCTTCGTTGGATGGTGCCAGTATTGCTGGCATCGCTGCACAACTGTATTTGTCTGAGGGGACTGTTCGCAATCACATTTCCACAGCCATTCAAAAGCTCAATGCACACAACCGAATGGAGGCAGCACACCTTGCAAGAGAGAGAGGCTGGCTGTAGTAAGTGTGCGTTCAAGCAATTACCTGTAGTACCCACCCTAATTGGGCGCGTGTCCATACAGAATAAGAAATTTCAACCAAATCGAATGCAGTACAAATGCAAACAAGTCCCCCAAAACAGATAACAACTTTAACAACTTGTCAAAAGAAGGAGTTCACTGTATAGGAATAGTAGCATGTTTCTATAGGACACTAAGGGTGTGATTGTTAAATCAATAGCAAAGATATAAATAAAACAACTTGATGAATTTTCATCAAGTTGTTTAGACTTGCGGTCCCGACGGGAAATGAACCGGCGGAGCGTAAATACTGTTTGAAGTCCAAGTCTTTCTGAATACAATATCTTACTGAGATTTATTTGTCTCAGTGATTGTATGGTGTCTATTTTGGTATGTCAAGCAATTTTTGGTTAATACGTCAAAGTCGAGACAATTGTCTACGAATGTCCAAACCCTTTGGCTTTTAGCCGGGGACAATTCATGGGTTTCATCAATTTGTGTTATTGGCGTTCTCGAGGGGCTTTGAGCCCACGACGCGGACTGGTCATAGATCTCAAACAAGTCTTGAAGCGACACAGTTTTCGATCGTGTCTAGGTCGCCCACCGGTGGATATCGCCATCCGTGCATTGCCTTTCCTCCCAGCGATCCTGCTTGCCGCGGCATTGAATGCCTTCAACGAAGAGATGACCTATAAGGCGTCATTCTTATCTGTGCCTGAAGATGTTGTTGGAAGAAGGCACGCGCTGTGGTTGATGGTAGCTTATTTCGGTATCGGTCACTTTTATGGCATCCCATATGGTGTGATCGGTGTCTTGATGGCGGGCTTTCTCGGATGGTTTCTGGGCAAGTCTGTGCTCGAAACACGCGGATTGGGATGGGCTTGGTTCATCCACTTCTGGCAGGATGTGTTGATCTTCGCCTTTCTGGCGATTGGTTCGATCACGCCAGGCGGCGGGTAAACGGCGCGTCGACAAAATATAACGAAACGAGATTGGCGATGAGCGAGTCTCGTTTTTTATTTCGCCATACTCCACACCATGACTTTCGACATATCCATAATCGTGCTTTGGAGACTGGGGTTGAGCAGGGTTTTCCCGTACCATAGGTTCATCACAAAGGAGTTTAAAAATGTCTCAACCGATTATCGACGCACGAAATTTGATAGCCGCTTATGGTCCCATGCAGGCACTTAAAGGTGTGAGCCTGACGGTGGAAAAAGGCGAAATCTTTGGCTTGCTGGGTCCCAACGGTGCGGGCAAGTCGACTCTGCTTGCCTGCGTGGAAGGATTGCATAAACCCAATCAGGGCAGTGTTCACGTGGGTGGAATTAACGTTCAAGTTGACTCAACGGCGACCAAACGCCAATTGGGGATACAACTGCAAAGAACCGCTCTTATGGACGACCTGACTGTTGCCGAGTTGGTAGAAGTCTATGCCGCACTATATGAGGTGTATCTCACATCCAATCAAATTAACGATCTTCTGACACGGTTTGATCTTATTGAGAAGCGTAATACTCTAGCGCGTCGCCTCTCAGGTGGACAGCAGCAACGTCTCGCGTTGGCGGTGTCCATTGCCAACGACCCGCAGATCGTCCTGCTCGATGAACCTACGTCCGCGCTTGACCCGCATGCCCGCCGCGCGGTTTGGGACATCGTCCGCCAGTTGCACGATGAGGGACGCACCGTTGTTCTCACCACTCATGCGATGGAGGAGGCAGAGGCGTTATGCGGGCGCACCGCCATCATTGACCGCGGTCAGATCGTAGCCTGTGACACGCCTGCCGCGCTGATCGCCAACCTCCAATTGAATTCGATGTTGAAGGCAACTGTGGAATTGCCATTGGATCAAGTGCGTTCATTGCCAGATGTGAGCAATGCCCGCTACACCGGTCAGCACCTGGAAGTGGAAACTGCCCGCCCCGAGGTGACTCTGACTGCCCTCCACGAATTGGCGGCGCGTTCCGGTCGCTCGATACGTGATGTGATGTTGCGCCAACCCAATCTGGAAGATGTCTTCCTGAAATTGACCGGTCACGCGCTGGCCGAGTCCAGCTAATCTGCTTAATGTTGAAAGGAATTACCCCATGAAACGCTTTTTGATCCTCACCAAAGCCATGACCCTTATGCACCTGCGCAACGGGTATGTGTTGTTCTGGAATTTTGCCTTCCCTGTTCTGCTCATGCTCATCTACGGCGCGGTCATGAGTCAGTACATGGACTATATGACGCCCGGCGTCATTGTGCTCAACGCCCTCAGTTTCGGGCTGGTCAGCAGTTCCACCATGATGCTCGAGATGCGCGAAAAGAGCATCCTGCGCAGATTGCAAGCGACACCTTTGCCTGCAGGACAGTTGATCGGTTCGTACCTGCTGGTCAACGTCATCATTGGTGTTCTGCAAAGTACGCTCATTATTCTGGCGGGTGTGGTACTCTATAATGTGCCAGTGACTGCCGCCAGCCTGCTTCTCGCCTATCCCATGATCCTTGCCGGACTGCTGGCTTTCATGGCGCTAGGCGGCATCATCAGCGGCATGGCGGCAAAAGCCGGGACCGCCACCGCCGTTGGCATGACGATCTATTTCTCGTTGATGTTCATTAGCGACATGGTCTTCCCGTTGGATATGTTGCCGGAATGGTTGAGGAACGTAGTGCCCTACCTGCCAGCTTACCCGGTGGTTCAACTCGTCCGTTCCGCCATGTTGGAAGCCACACTTGATCCCAAATGGTTGACGCACCTGTTATTGCTCGGCATCTATGGCATCGGCGCGACCCTTATCGCCGCCAGGTTATTCCGCTGGGAGCCGAAGGCGTAAACAAAAAGCCTGTCATTCTGAGCGATAGCGAAGGATCTCCTCTATAAAATCAGGAACCCTTCGCTATCGCTCACATCGTCCCGATGTCCTTCGGGAGGGTGACATACTGACTTTCCACTTTCCATTTTACCGAGTACACTTTCTACATGACCGAAGCACACCCGTCTCACCTTGCCAATAGCAATCTTCCCATGTCTGCCAAACACTTTCAGTTGTATGGCCGGTTCTGGGATGTGGTGTCTTTATTGGCTTTTGGATCTGCCGCCGTATCCGTCATCACTGCCCATTCCGATGCGTTGACCTGGCGCGAGATAACCGCCGCCGGGTTGTGTGTGGCGCAGGGCGTGTTGTACTTTTTTGCTATTGCACGCAGTGGCTGGCCCATCTCGCGCTTCCGACTGACTTTGTTTTTTGTCGGCGGACTCGGTTTGTGGTTGCTGGCTTGCTGGCTGAATCCGTTTTTATGGTGGCTGGGTTTCACATACTTCGGACAAATGTTTGGGTTGTTACCGATGCAGGCGGTGATCCCCGGCACAGCGGTTCTGACGGCTCTGATTGTCTTGATCATTTCGGAGTGGAAAATTACAGACCTTCCCATCGGCGCTGTGATTGGTTTCACGATTCAGTGGCTGGTTGGAATGGTGCTCTATCTTTTCATTTATGCCATTATTCGCACCAGCCGCGAGCGCGCGAAACTCATCACCAAATTGGAATCCGCCCAAAAGGAATTGGAACTCGCCCATCAACGCGACACCGAACTGGCGACTCTCCAGGAACGCGAGCGGCTTGCCCGTGACCTGCACGATAGCCTCGGTCATGCGTTGGTTGCCCTGTCCGTTCAATTGGAGGCGATCCAACGCCTCTACAAAGTAGACCCGAATAAAGCCTCCGCACAGGTGGATGAACTCAAAGACCTCACCCGCGCCAGCATGGATGATTTGCGCCGCTCCCTCGCGGGGTTGCGTGCGCCCGGTTTGGGCGCACGGCGATTGAGCGAAGCCCTGCAAACTTTAGGCGTCGATATTGGTCAGCGCGCACATCTTGAAATCGAATGCCATGTTGCCGAAGCAGCCAATCAGCTTTCACCTGCATTGGGTGAAACGCTCTGGCGGGTGGCACAAGAGGCGTTGGCGAATATTGAGCGACATGCCGCCGCGCGCAATGTGCAGATTCGGCTTGATATTGAATCGCAAACTGTGCAGCTCACCGTCAAAGATGATGGGCGTGGTATGCCCCCTGGAGCTGAAAAACAACCTGGTCATTACGGCTTGCGCGGAATGCGCGAACGCGCCGAGGGACTCGGCGGCGAATTAACTTTTACCAGCAATGGACATGATGGCACGTGCGTGAACGTGAAACTGCCCATCCTCTAAAACTTTTATCTCAACCCATGCCTGATTCTACTCACTCATGCTCAAATGCGGTCTGTGACCGCCGTGTATCGCAAGGTCACAGACCTTGTGATAGCAGTGGATACACCCATGCCTGATCTCATCAAAATTATCCTCGTCGAAGACCAAACCCTGATGCGTCAGGGTCTCAAAACGATTCTCGATCTGGAACCAGGCTTGCACGTAGTCGGCGAAGCGGGGGATGGTGAATATGGCGTGCAACTCGCGCTCGAACTGCGTCCCGATGTCATCTTGATGGATGTCCAGATGCCGCGCCTGAATGGAGTGGATGCCACCGCCCAGTTGTGCCGTCAATGGCCTGAGGCAAAAGTCATTATTCTCACCACCTTTGACCGCGACGATTACGTCTATCAGGGTGTGCGGTCGGGCGCACTAGGATACATGCTCAAGGACGCCCCTGCCAATAAACTGATCGAAACGATCCGGCGCGTACATGCAGGCGAGGTATTCATTCAGCCCGAGATCGCCTCACGGGCATTGCGCGAAATGATGCGTCCGACAACCGCCACAATGGAATCGCTCTCTGAACGTGAGCGTGAAGTGTTGGTCTTGCTTGCGCAGGGCGCATCAAACAAAGACATGGCTGAGAAACTGTTCATCACCGAAGGCACCGTGAAAAACCACGTTTCAAACATCCTCGCCAAACTGCAAGCTGAAAACCGCACGCAAGCCGCGGATATTGCGCGGAAGCAGGGCTTGGTGTGACAAGGAGATTACGTTATGCAATTAACACCTGAAGATGCCGCTTTATTTTTCAAACTTATGCCCGCCTTGCAGACATTTGCGAATAGGCAATTGCAAATTTTCAAAAAGCTTGACGATGTTGAGTAATACCAGAAGATCTCAAATGAACAGAGAATAAAGCTGCGAAATGTCTTTTACAAAAGGCTCAAACTCATTGATAGTTTTGTTCAGGAAAATCCATTTGAATTTACAGTTGAAGAACTTGAAATCGTTTCTGGCTGGAAGAATTTTATTGCGGGCGATTTCTATATTGAACGGATTTTGAAGAAACTCGCAATTTTTGTAGGTAACAACAAAGTGTTTGCCGTTTCGGCATGTTTTAGGCGGTATGCCTTTGCCAGTATATATCAAAACGGTTCTACTGCCCTTCAAAGGCAAAATTATTTATGACGGATTAATTGAGGGGTATAACACAGTCACTCCTTCGCGGCGCGCATTGCGATACAGGGAGATGCTTCCCAATTCATAGTCACTTGCCAGGGCTGGTTTAGCTGAAATCAATTGCTTAGCCTCTAACTGGACGGGATAGAGCAAATCCACAAGCTGACGCAATTCGGCGAAGTAATCGAAACGTGGAGACAGCAGCACAAGCAGATCAATATCGCTGGCAGGGCCTGCTTCTCCGCGCGCCATCGAGCCGTACAAGATGATACCCTTCAACCGCTAGCGATAGTATTTTTCCAGAGTTTCTTTGCATTTCTGGATAATTGGAATAACGGTTTTCTCGTCCATAAAATGGATTATACAGCAATTCCGTATGGCTTGATTATCATCAAACGATTTTGACCTTAAGCCGAATCCGTTTATATCCATCTCTCAGTCATGCTGGGATCGCGGGTTCAATGAAAGATGATCATTTATGGAACCCGCGGAGCGTAACTGCAAAGCGTGCTCAATTCATGGCAAGAACTGGCGTAAAACAACAGAAGAATCGACCATTTGGGTCGATTCTTCTGTTTCAATCTTGGCGGTCCCGACGGGATTAGGGTTCGCGACGCGTAACTACTAAAGCGCTCGGTAAATTGGATAATATTTCGTTCATTATATCGGCACTGAACAATCCATCAAACTTTACGAACTCAGCCTCCTGTGAATTTTCCTTTAGGTTCATAACCCAGAAGTCGATGGTTGACAAAAATCGCAAAGCGGGAGTAGTAATTGAGTAGGGTTGATCATTTCATTGGCATAAAATGGAAGAGTCCTCACTTACTTATGGTTCTGGACTGTCCGGGGAACCAGCTGACGCGTATGCCGCGCGCAATTCCGCGAGGAGCTTGGATGATGCTATGCCCTTTGTAAGGATACGCTGGATACCCATTTCTTGGAAGTGCATGTTCAATGCAGTGTCTAAATAAGCTGTCAATATCACGATAACCAAGTCTGGGAAATGGGTTCGTATTTGCCGCAAGGTGGCCAGGCCCAGTCCATCTCGCATCAATGGATCCACCAAGAGTATAGGAGGCCGCTTCGACTGTGTTTCTTCCCAGGTTTCAAGGCTATTGGACGCCACTCCGACAACTTCGAAATCAGGTTCTCGCCTCAATCTTGCCTCTAGTTGTTCTCGTACCAGGCGATGGTTGTCTGCCAAAATGATTTGAATTTTACGCATCTGAACTTCGTCGGCTGTTAACATATACACATGTGTACCACGGCGTGCTCAACGGTACAGGGCTAATTGTCCTGCGGTTAATAGGTCATATGTACGGGTGTTTAGAGAAGTTGGCGGCTACAAGTTCTGTAGGCTACTTGATGGGATGAATGGAACCTCAAGTTGTACACATGTTCCCCCAGACTCAAGATTTGTAAACAAAATTTTTCCACCCAAAGCGTGGGCGCGTTCCTGCATATTATGCAGACCATGCCCGTTCCCCTTATCAATTAGGTCTAGGTTTAGTCCGCTACCATTGTCAGCAATGGTCAGGAGGAGTCCATCTGAGCGACTGGCTACGTTAATGTCTACCTGGCTGGCACGTGCATGCTTCCGCACATTCGTCAATGCTTCTCGGGCGATATGAAGGATTTTTACAGTTTGCTCGGGGGAGAGCCGCGTTGTATTCTCCGTTTCGACTTCTACCTCTATACTCAAAAACGAGTGAGCGCGCACCTCGCGGGCCAGTTCTGCCAATCCTTCGCGAAGGTCACGCCCCTGGAAACGCTCTGGACGTAAATCCAGAATGTAATTGCGAATGTCATGGATTGTGCGCCGCAGTCCCTCAACGGCTTGCGAGATTAAATCTTTACCACCTTCAACGTCTGCTTCAAATCGGTCATGTGCTTCTTCCAACATCAGCCCGATGCCATATATAGATTGGATAACCCCGTCATGCAAATCCATCCCAAACCGATCGCGTTCCTGAAGCAAAGTGAGCTGCTGAGATTGGCGGTGGAATTGGGCATTCTTGATTGCAATCGCAGCCTGAGTCGCGAACATTTCCAACAGCTGCTGATCTTGCTCTGAAAAAGCCGTTACTTTTCCAGTTGGACTTAATTTATCTGTCAGATAGAGGTCACCTAAAATTTCCCCTTGGAATGAGATCGGTACTCCTAATAAGGAACGCATAGGCGGATGGTTGGGTGGGAAACCAACGGAACGGGGGTCCTCAGCGATACTTGGAATTCGGATAGGTTCACCGGTTTTAATAAGTACCCCTAGTAGACCATGTCCGCGAGGGGGCCGTCCCAGCAAAGCGCGCTGCTGCGGTGTGATACCAGACACGATAAATTGGTCAATGTATGTCCCCTCCTCGTTTAGTACACCTACCGCACCGTACTGGGCGTTGGCGAGGGTTCGGGCCTCATTTACTACACTTTGGAGGACTGTGGCCAAGTCGATCTCTTTCGTTAATGTTAACGCCGCTTTATGAAGGGCTGCCAGTTGTTCGGAACGCTGTTGTGCCTCTGCTTGTTGTCGCTCTATGATGCGGAAAAGCCAAACGTTGAACCCGACCGCGGCTGTTAGTAAGATGCCAAACCTCAGCCAAGCTTGAGCCCAGGATATCAGCGGGTTGATGGCGGTGAATCCAAACACCACTGCGCCGATGAAAAGCGCAGATAGTAGAAGAGATATGCGTTTCAGTCTGTAAGTATTCATGGTCGCGATGTTATAATTTGTTGCAGCAGATGAGTTCTTCTGATTATAGTCGCATTCCATCTTACGGAAATCTACATCCCTCATGTTGAAAATCCTGTTGGTCGATGATCATGAATTTGTGCGGATGGGGATCAAAGCTTTGCTAGCACGGTATCCTCAATTCCACGTTGTGGCGGAAGCAGCCAACGCGCACGAAGCATTGCAGCAAGCTCTCCAGCATCGCCCAGACGTCATCATTATGGATATCCGCTTGCCGGGGAAAAGCGGCATCGAAGCGACGCGGGAGATCATGCAACATCTGCCTGAGACGAACATAATCATGCTGACTTCCTTTGCGGAAGATGATTTGCTTTTCGAGGCAATCATTGCCGGGGCGGCTGGCTACATTCTTAAGCAAATCGATAGTAAGGAATTGATACGCGCCCTTGAAACGGTTGCCCGTGGAGAAGCGCTTCTCGATCCCGCGGTGACGAAGAAAGTATTTGAGCGCGTGCGGCATGCAGCTCGAGAAAGCGAGGATAGGACGTTTGCCAGCCTTTCGGACCAAGAATTGCGCATACTGGCTTTGGTAGCGAAAGGGAAAACCAACCGCGAGATTGCGGAAACTCTGTTTTTGAGCGAAAAGACCGCTCGCAATTATGTGAGTTCCATCTTAGCAAAGCTAAACCTGTCGACTCGGTCTGAGGCGGCTGCGTTTGCGGTTACACATCACATAGACGATCACCTACCCGCGGAGTAGAGGCAACCGATTTATCCATAAGGCAATGGGGCAGATAAAGCTGGCTTGCCTTAAGCGTCCGGTCAAAGAATACTTGCGAGGACCAGTTTTTTTGGACTGGTCCTCGATGATTTTCATATATTCATGGAAAGGGTAGCAATCGATTCACATGAGTCTTCCCTTATTCAGCCGAATCTTCACGATAATCCGTGCTTATGCAATCCTGGAGATGTCTTGTGGACATTGAACGATCTAGCCAGTTCGGACCAGCGTGGAAAGAAATTTCTTGGAATTTCAAAGACTGAGTCATCGTCTTCTACAGCTGTTGCTACTCGAACCGTAATCGCCCGCACTTACGGGCGCGCGGGCTAGTGACGGCCTGGCAGGACATACACACGTCCGTTCTTGAGTCAGGCTACGATAACAAGCAAGATGATTTTGCTCAGTATCGCATGCAGTGTGGAGTTGTACAAAGGGATTTTGCATGGGTTCGCCTTTATTCTATGAACGCCTCCACCCGTACCGCGCAAACCTTGAACTCCGGAATTTTCGCCGTCGGGTCCAGCGCGCCGATCGTCACGTTGTTGATATTTTGCTCATCGGGGAAGTGGAAATTGCCGAAGACTAACCCGGATGACACACGCTCGGTGATGAGTGCACGTGCGATCATTTCGCCTCGGCGCGAGCAGACGCGCACCTTGTCATGACTATTCAATCCGATCTTGATAGCATCCTCAGGACTTATCTCTACAAGAGTCTCTGGGTATACCTCCAGCAAACCCTTGGCACGCCGTGTCATCTCCGCGCCATGCCAATGATAGAGCACGCGGCCAGTCGTTAGATAAAATGGGTAGTCTGCGTCTGGAAGCTCCTTTGAGTCTAAGTGCTCACAGGCATGGAATTTACCCAGGCCGCGGGAGAATTGACCGATGTGCAGGATCGGTGTACCGGGATGGTCCAGATCCTTTACCGGCCAGTGGAGCTGTTCGCCTTCCTCCAGCCGAGTGTAGTTTATGCCGGCATAGATTGGTGTAAGAGACGCAAATTCTTCCATGATCTCACTTGGTGAACGGTACATCCAGTGCGCCTGCGGGCCGACAGGTTGCCGGGATTCAAGAGCCAACACCCGCCGGGCAATCTCTGCTGTGATTTCCCAATCCTGGCGGGCCTGGCCTACAGGTTGGATGGCCTGTCGTACCAGTTGGACGCGGCGTTCTGTATTCGTGAACGTTCCGGATTTTTCTGCAAAACTTACACCAGGCAGAAGCACATCAGCATACCGGGCAGTCTCCGATGGAAAAATCTCCTGCAACACCATGAATTCACAATTTGCCAGGCAACTGCGAACATGATTGAGGTCTGGATCAGACATCAACGGGTTTTCGCCAAGTATATATAGAGCACGTACAGTTCCCTGCCCGGCACCCTCCACCATCTCCGTCACTGTCAAACCAGGCGTTGCCCCGAGATTTGGGGATCCATCCGATAGCTGCCAGGCATTGGAAAACTTTTCCCGACTCTCGGAGTCCGTAACGCTCTTGTACCCTGGGAACATATTGACCAACGCGCCCACGTCGCAGGCTCCCTGGACGTTATTCTGCCCGCGCAATGGATTGACACCGCCGCCTGCCACGCCCATGTTGCCCAACATCATCTGCAGATTTCCCAAACTAAGGACGTTTAGCACACCCTTTGTATGCTGGGTGATACCCATAGCCCAAATCACCGCCAGAGGTTTGTTCAGGGCCAGGATTTCCGCGGCTTGTTCCAAATCTTCAACAGCCACACCGGTGATCTGTGAAACTCGTGCAGGAGTGTAGTTCTCAATGACCTCTTTGAAAACATCGAAGTTTTCCGTGCGGGTTTTGATGAATGTCTGGTCTTCCCATCCATTTCGCAGAATAATATGCATCAGGCCGTTGACCAGGGCTACGTCTGTACCCGGCTTTTGTCGCAGATGCATACCTCCATACTGAGGTGTTGCAAATTCTGTGATATCGATGCGGCGTGGATCGGCTACGATCAGTTTCACGCCCCGCTTGTGAACTGCCTGGCGGATCATGCTGCCAAAGACCGGGTGCTGTTCCGTGGGGTTAGAGCCGATAATGAAAAAGGCGGTCGCCTGTTCGCTGATATCCTTCATGGTATTGGACATGGCCCCGGAGCCAAAGCAGGCTGCCAGCCCCGCTACAGTCGATGCGTGGCAAAGCCGCGCACAATGGTCTATGTTGTGTGTACCGATGACCTGGCGGGCGAACTTCTGCATCAAGTAGTTCTCTTCATTCGTGCACTTGGCGGATGACAGGATGCCGAAGGCATCGGGGCCGGATTCACTGCGTACGCGAACAAACTTGCGTGCAACAAGGTCGAGTGCTGTATCCCAGTCGGTTTCTACCCACTCCCGTTGTGACTGGGACAATGCAGCGGATTTGGGCTGACCGTCCAGCAAGTAGCGGCGAATGAGAGGGGTGGTCAGGCGGTCAGGGTGATGGACATAGTCATAGCCATATCGCCCTTTGACACAGAGATGAATTCCGTTGACCGGGGCATGAGGGTTGGAAGACACGCCAATCACGCGCCCGTCGCGCACATTCAAGTCGAATTGGCAACCCACGCCACAATAGGAGCAAGTGGTCGTCACCTTTTGCTCGGAAGGGCCCAGACCCATCATCATCCGATTGTCCAGAGCGCCTGTCGGACATAGAGCAACACAGGCGCCGCAGGATTCACAACGCGCGTCGAGCAGGGGGAGGTCTGTGCCCGCGATGATACGGGTTTCATCCCCTCGCCCGGCTACGCCCCATACGAAACGACCCTGGATCTCATCACACGCTCGCACACAACGTGTACAAAGAATGCATTTGTTCATGTCCACGGAAATAAATGGATTCGGATCGCTATCAACCTTATGACGTGGGAGCCGATCTTTTTCCACTTGGTCCACACCATAGTGTTGGCACCAGCGGGTGAATTCCCCTTCACCATCCTGCTTTCCAACGACATACCCCGAGTCATGATAGCTCTGCGAGAGCAGCGTAAGGATCATCCGCCGTGAATTAATCAGCCCGGGCGTTTCCGTCTGCACGATCATTCCTTCCTGCACAGGCAGGTTGCAGGAGGCTACCTGCCCCCGCCATCCATCCACCTCCACCATACACAAGCGACACGAAGCTGCTGGTGAGACCGATTTGTGATGACACAGCGTTGGGATTTCGATGCCATACTCACGGGCTGCTTCCAGCACTGTCTTACCTTCCGGGGATGAAATGGTGTTGCCGTTAATTGTCAGCGTGATGGACATTGAATATCCTTCCTCTGTAAGGCTACTTGAACACGTCGCGGAAATGAACGAATGCCGACCTTATCGGCCAAGCCGCGGATTGCCCCAATCCGCAAAAGGATGTTTTTTCAAGGATTTCTGCCAGTTGTACGAGGCGGTCTGCATCATCTGGCTTCCCTTCTCCGGCGGCCAGGCGATCCAGGATTTCGTGTGCTTCGCGTGTTCCCACGCGGCACGGTGTGCATTTACCACACGATTCCACCTCGAAGAAATGCAGCAGCTCGCGCAACAGGGCAACCGGTGAAACGGTCTGGTCACAGATCAAGAACGCGCCCGCGCCCAGGGCGACCCCTTTTTTCTGGGAGTCATAATCAATGGGTACATTCATCAACGACGAAGGGGCGATTGTTCCTGCTGCACCACCCGTGAGCGCGAAATGGAATTCGGAGCCGGGTTGCATGCCGCCCCCATATTTCTCGATCACCTCGCGCAACGTCAGGCCGATGGGCGCCTCAAATAAGCCTGGATTATTAACATGCCCAAGGAGGGTATAAAGTTTTGTACCGGGACTGCGTGGGTTTCCCAGACTCTGGTACCAGTCCGCGCCGTTGAGCACAATATGTGGAACCATGGAAAACGATTCAACATTGTTGACAACCGTCGGTTGTCCTCGATATCCACTGGTGACGGGGTAGGGAGGCCGCATGCGGGGCTCCCCGCGCTTGCCCTCTAATGATTCCAATAAGGCTGATTCTTCTCCGCAAACATATGCTCCAGCACCCCGGTGAACACGGACATGGAAGGAGAAATCCGAATCTAAGATGTTCTTGCCGAGGTAGGCCGCTTTTTCTGCCTGCGAAATTGCGTTCTCCAACAATTGGGCCTGGTATTCATACTCACCGCGGATGTAGATGAATCCCTCGCTGGCTCCCACTGCGTATGCCGCGAGCGCCATCCCTTCGAGGAGTTGATGCGGGTTTGTTTCGATCAGCACCCTGTCTTTGAAAACAAGAGGTTCCGACTCATCCGCATTACAGACAACGTATTTTGGCGCGCAGGCTTCTGCAGCCACAAACGCCCATTTGCGGCCGACCGGGAATCCGGCGCCGCCGCGCCCACGTATGCCTGCTCTTTCGACAGTTTCGATGATTGTCTTTGGGGGGATCAGGAGGGCGGTTGACTCTTGTCTGCCCAGAGCTGTAGTGAGAGCGCGGTACGCTCCAACGTTCAATGCGGATTCCAACGACGTAGGGTCAATTTTCCCAACATTTGCCAGCATGACCCGGACTTCACCAGGACGGGGCTCTGTGTAGTCAGGATTCGGCGAGTGCGCTTGAGCCGAAGCCAGCAGGGAATCCATCATCTCTTGAGGATTCAGGGGTCCCCATTGTTTATCGTTCAGCAGGGCTGCTGGAGCACGGTCACACAACCCGAGGCAGCTATTTCGAGCCACTGTCCAGGTACTGTCAAGCGTGTGTTCAGCAGATTCCCGAACTTCGGCTGTTCCTCGAAGCCAACAGGCAAGCCCATCGCAGACACGCAATGTGTTGCCCGCCTGCGGCGAAGTGTTCAACATCGTGTAGAAAGTTGTGATGCCCTGCACCTTATGTTGTGGGACTCGAAGCGAAAGGGCAACCTCGGCAATGCGTTCCGGACTCAGATATCCTTCCGCGCGCTGGATCTCTTGCAAGATTTCCAGCAATGCCTTGGGATCGTGATCGTACTTTCCGGTCAGCGCCTCAACTTCTTGAGAAACTGGCTTGTGTTTGAGGGTTCTTGGATGCATCTTGACTCCGTCGTGAATAGATCCGCCAATAGATTACACCGACGAGCATCGTGCCACCGATGATATTGCCTATGCTTACAGGAATGAGATTGTTGATCAAAAATGCTTGCCAGGTGAGATGACCATAATCAGCGGCCGTCTTCCCGATTTGAGTCCAGAATTCCGCAGAGGCGCCACTCTTGACGAACAAGCCAACCGGAATGAAGTACATATTCGCCACACTGTGCTCAAACCCTGCTGCGACGAAAGCTGTAATAGGAAATAGGATCGCCAAAATCTTGTCTGTTGTGGTGCGTGCAGAATACGTCAACCAGACTGCCAGGCAGACGAGGGCATTACACAAAATGCCCAGCACAATCGCCTGCACGAAACCCAGACTCGCTTTTGCATCCGCGGTGTTCAGGACATTCAGACCAATTACGCCCGATCCAAAGGCATATTGACCGGAGAGAAACAGCAGCAGCGCCGTCGCGATGGACCCAACAAGATTGCCCACATAAACGATGATCCAGTTTCTCAGCAGTTGTATTGTCGTTACCTTTCCGCTGGCCCATGCCATGACAATGAGGTTATTGCCCGTAAATAGTTCAGCCCCTGCCACAACGACCAGGATCAGTCCAAGACAAAATACGAACCCTCCCAGCAATTTTGTCACGCCGTAGGGGAGAACTCCTGCAGCACCTGCCGTAACGGTTGTCGCAAAGACGGCGCCCAGCGCAATAAATGCCCCGGCAAGGACGGCCAGCATAAACGTATTAAGGGTTTCAAGGCTCGCTTTGTTTACTCCGACTTGTTCCGCTTTCACCGCCATCGCGGGAGGCAGTAGGGCATCGAAGGTCGGTTCTGGGGTGGTTGTCATTTGTTTCTCCTGTGTGCTAGATTTCCTATGTCACTATCCATCCTGCTTGAGTACTCAAACACCGTCTTTCCAGTGCCTAGTATCCACTACTTCGCCCTCCTGGTCAGGGGTCGTCTGTCCTGAAAAAAGAAGGATATTTACCACATGACTGTATTCGGTGGAATGAGCATAATGAGTAAAAAAGGAGACACGAATGAACAGAGAACCCGTTCGCAATTGGATGACGGAGCGGCTCATTACGATCACATCGCAAACGACCCTTCCCGAAGCGCAGAGGCTTATGACCGAACACAAGATTCGTCGCCTGCCGGTGATGGATGGGGACAAACTTGTGGGGATCGTCACGCTGGGCGATATCCGTGAAGCCAAACCCTCGGATGCCACAACTCTCAGCAAATACGAGTTGAACTACCTGATCGACAGGCTGACCGCTAAGGATTTCATGACATCCAACCCCATCACCGTCGATCCCGATGACACGCTTGGTGAGGCTGCCAGACGCATGGTCGAACACAGAGTTGGCGGCCTACCAGTGGTACACCGCGACAAACTCGTCGGAATCATTACGGAGACCGACTTCTGTTACTGGCTGATGGCGCAGCCGGAACAGGTGCGATGGGGGCATGCCATAGAAAGTTAAATACGATTGCTTTTACGAAAGGGTTGAATTTATGCAAAGCGATGTTGTTAGAACCTGGATGACCCCTGCACCGTTCACGATCAGTCCTGCAGACAGTGTGGGGGATGCCTACGAAAAAATGAAACGCTATCACATTCGCCGTCTGCCGGTTTTAGACGGTGAAACGTTGGTGGGTGTGGTGACTATCACGGATGTCCGCAGCCTCGCTCCTTTGGGATCCTTATCTCTGTTGGAGGAGAACGAGTTCATTGCCCAGTCCAAGATTGCGCGCATGATGACATCCAGACCAATCACAATCGCCCCGCACGAAAATGTCGGCGAAGCAGCTCGCCTGATGATGAAGCATAAAATCGGTGGGCTTCCCGTCATGGAAGATGGCAAGCTCATTGGCATCATCAGTGAAGCGGACCTCTTTCGCATGGTGATCGCGGAGAATTGGCATCCGCAAAATGTCACACCGGCCGGCTCCGATGGTGAGGAAATCCTTTGGCTCCGCCGGGGCGAGTCCATCATGCTTCGACCGATGCGGCCGGATGACGCGACACGCCTACAGACTTCCTTTGCAGCAATGACGTCGGAAACAGTTTATGAGCGCTTCATAGGCTACAAGAAAACATTGTCTGAACAGGAAGCCCGCTCGCTGACCAGTCTGGATTACGACAGGTGTATGGCACTAATAGCAACAAAAAGCGAAGCACACGGTGAGGAAACGATCCTTGGGGTTGCTCACTATTATGTCCTGGAGGCTGAGCCGAATTGTGCAGAATTTGCGGTTGTCATTCGTGATGCGTATCAACGCCTCGGGCTGGGAACCCACCTGACCATGCGGTTGATTGAGTACGCAAAGGTACAGGGAATCCGAACCTTACTGGCCTTTGTCCACGTAGAAAACCACCATCTTCTTCGGTTTGTCCAGCGCACAGGACTCCCGATAGAACGAAAGCTGAAAGGTGGTCTTTGGGAGATTCGCATACAGCTGGAAGGGATCGATTTCTCGCAAGCAGAAGAATACGCCTTGTACCACAGGAACAAGGACGATGAACTTCAGCATTCCTAAAGAACGACGTTCCTCCGAGTATCGCGCTGGTCTTACACCCGCTGGCGTACGCCTCCTAACGGAAGGCGGACATACTTGCCTGGTCGAACACCACACTGGCCTGGGGGCGGGCTTTTCTGACGACGAGTATGCGGCTGCTGGGGGCCAGATCGTTTACTCCGGGGAAGAGGTCTATGGTCGCGGGGATATTATCTTGAAAGTCGCCCGGCCGACATCGGAGGAGATCAATTGGCTGATCCCGGGACAAAGCCTGGTGGGCTATCTCAATTTATCGGCAACCCACCTAAGCAAAATACGGCGACTGTCAGACAAAGAGATCACCGCCATTTCCTATGAACAAATCCAACGTGCCGATGGCACACGCCCAGTCCTCAAACCGCTAAGCCAAATTGGCGGGCACATGGCAGCGCAAATGGCTGCCCATCTGTTACAAAATAATGCTGGGGGTAATGGAGTCTTGCTTGGCGGCATACCAAGTGTTCCTCCAGCAGAGGTGGTAATCATCGGTGCAGGCGTGGTGGGAGAGAATGCCGCCCGCGCTTTTCTGGGGATGGGCGCGCAGGTAACTTTACTGGATACGGATCTGGATCGTTTGCAGGCATTGTCATCCACGCTGTCGGGGCGGATTGTTACGCTGCTCTCGCATCCTTTCAATATAGAACGGTCCTGTGCCTTTGCGGATGTAGTCGTTGGCGCAGTGCATGTCGCCGGTGAGCGGGCCCCTGTCATCCTCATGCGAGAGACTGTTGAAAAAATGCATCCGGGTGCCGTGCTTCTGGACTTGAGCATCGATGAAGGGGGCTGTGCCGAAACTTCGCGCCCCACGACACATAATGATCCCACGTACATCGAAGCCGGTGTTATTCATTGTTGTATTCCTAATCTGGCAGGAGTCGTCGCCCGAACGGCAACTCACGCGTTTCTAAATGCAGCTTGGCCTTTTATCCAGAAAATCGCCAACCAGGGTGTGAGAGAAGCCATTGTCGCTGATCCTGCGCTGGCGAGGGGCGTGTATATGGAGCAGGGCAAAATACGAAATCCTGCCCGTCACCCGCATGCTCCGATAGGAGAGCTATGATGAGCGGGACCGGGCTGCGCAGCAATGACCGCTCACGTGCGGACGAAGCTGTCAACGAAATCCAGTCTGGCATGCGGGTCTTTCTCACAGGTAATTGTTCTGTCCCCCAGGTGGTGCTTGCTGCTTTGGTGGCGCGTGCACCAGCGCTCGAGAATGTGGAAATTATTCAAGTGCTCAGCATCGGAGACACAGATTATGTCTCTGAAGAAATGGCAGGGCATCTCAGAGTCAACACACTGTTCATCAGTGATAACGTCCGCGAGGCGGTCAATCAGGGAAGGGCCGACTTTACCCCGAGTCATCTATCGGAAATTCCTCGCTTATTCGCGTCCGGTGTTATGCCAATTGACGTCGCATTGATCCAGGTCTCCCCCCCGGATGAACATGGCTTTTGCTCATTCGGCGTGGAGGTGGGGGTTACAAAAACGGCCGCTCAACATGCCAGACTTGTAATCGCTGAGGTCAACCAGCAAATGCCGCGCACCCTGGGCGATTCCTTTATTCACATCAGCAAAATCCATCATAGGATTCCGGTGGATTACCCATTGCCAGAAGTATCGATGGGGCAGCCCACGGCGTTGAGTAAACAAATTGGCCAACATGTAGCAGGATTGATTGAGAACGGCTCCACGCTCCAGCTGGGCATTGGCGCAATTCCCGATGGGGTCCTGCACTACTTGCGGGACAAACGTGACCTGGGCATTCATAGTGAAATGTTTTCCGATGGAGTGGTTGACTTATATGAGGCGGGCGTGATCACAAACGAAAAGAAGACATTACACCAGGGCAAGATGATTGCTGGGTTTCTCCTGGGAACACACCGCTTATATGACTTTGTAGACAACAATCCAGTCGTAGAGATGCACCCAACGGAATATGTCAATGATTCGTACATTATCGCCCAAAACGACAACATGGTCGCAATCAACTCCGCCCTCGAGGTGGATCTGACCGGTCAGGTCTGTGCCGATAGCATTGGAACACGGCTGTATTCGGGCACGGGAGGTCAGTTAGATTTCATCCGGGGCGCGTCACGTTCCAAAGGTGGAAAGCCCATCATTGCATTGCCATCCATGACGGTGACCCGTTCCGGGGGGCGTTATAGCCGTATCGTTCCCACGCTCAAACCTGGCGCTGGTGTGGTCACGACACGGAACGATGTGCGTTATGTTGTAACGGAAAATGGAGTTGCTGATCTTTATGGCAAATCCATTCAGCAGCGGGCGCGTGCCCTGATCGCGATTGCGCATCCCGAAATGCAAGAAGAACTGGAATGCGCAGCAATCAGGCTGAATTATATGTAGAAAGTGTTCGAAGTAAATCATGTCCATTGCTGTTATTGCGCTCCTTGCATTGATCGTCATCATCGCTATTTCCGTGATCCGGACCGACTTGAACACAGGTGTCCTGGCAGTGGCAATTGCCTACATTATAGGATTATATTTTGCGGGTCTGAGCGTCCATGTAGTATCGACCTATCTACCGGAACAACTGGTGTTGACTCTCGTCGGCGTGACCCTGTTGTTTGGGATGGCGCAACAGAACGGCACGCTGGACCGACTGGCCGCATTCGCCGTGCAGGCGGCGCGCGGGCGGCCGGCACTGCTCCCCTTGATATTCTTCTTGCTGACGTTCACGCTGTCTGCTATTGGTCCAGGCAATATCGCGGCGGTCGCTCTCCTTGCGCCTATCGGAATGGTGGTCGCTGTCAACGCAGGCGTCAGTCCCCTGGTGATGGCGATCATGATCTGTACAGGTGCGAATGCGGGTGCGTTTTCCCCGGTGGCACTGACCGGTATCATTAATGCGGGCTTGATGAGTCAGATAGGGCTGAACGACTCCTCCTCCACCTTGCGGATTTTCATCCTTGTGGCAGGATTGCAATCCGTAAGTGCCCTGGCTGCCTATTTTGTCTTTCGGGGCTACCGGGTTCATCCGAAGGAAGTGACAGGAACAGCAATTCATCCATCGCCGTCCCAACCCTTTGATGCTCGCCATCTCATCACTTTGTCTGCCATCCTGGCCCTGGTAGTAAGCGTCGTTGTTTTCGATGTTGCTGTCGTGGTGGGTGCCTTCGCACTGGCAGGGTTGCTGGCATTGTTCAAAATTGGCGATATCGAAGTCGGTCTTCAGCATTTGCCCTGGGGCGTCATTTCGTTGGTCGCTGGCATCAGCGTTCTGGTGGGCTTGCTGGAAACAACCGGCAGCCTGGAATTGGCCACCCAGCTGCTCGCCACCTATTCCTCCTTTGGATCTGTGAATGCGGTGCTGGCCTTTGCAACAGGGCTCGTATCGATGTACAGTAGTTCCTCCGGCGTCGTCATGCCAACGTTCATCCCTCTATTGCCTGGCTTGGTGCAGGCATTGGGCGGCGGCAACCTTGTGGATATGGTCGTCGCAGTCGATGTCGGCTCGCACCTGGTGGATGTAAGCCCTCTGTCTACACTTGGTGCATTGTGCCTGGCTGCGCTTCCGGAAGCTGTGGATAAGTCAATGCTCTTCCGGCGTCTGTTATTGTGGGGTATATCCATGTCCGTGGCGGGTGCAGCTCTGACGTTCGTTTTCCTCGATTTGCTGTGAGGGAAAAGAAGAGCTGAGCAATTCACAGGTACGCTGAATGTTATCCTTCATGTCTTCTTACGCTGATTTCCTCGAAACCCTGCCTGATGCCGTGCTGCTTGTAAATAGCTCTTCTAGAATTATTTTGGCCAACTCACAAGCCTGTACTATGTTTGGCTACAAACCAAACGAGTTGCAGGGACAATCCGTGCAGATCTTGGTTCCTGAAATTAGACGCGAGGCTCATGCCTGCCATATGGCGACCTTCCTTTCCAACCCAAAACGCCGGATGATGGGTACGGTACTGGAACTATCAGGGAGGCGCGAAAATGGGAGTGAATTCCCTGTGGATATCATGCTGGGCCCTCTAGAAATCGACGGAAACCTGTTCGTCGTGTGTTCTGTTCGAGACAACACGCAAATCAAACAGATGCAGGGAGCGCTAAAAAAAGCATTGGAATACGAGAAGGAACTCGCCAGGGTGGATCCCTTAACAGGGGTGGCAAATCAGCGATCCTTCTACGAACACGCTCGACGCGAGATTGACCGTGCTCGCAGATACAAACATGCTTTCACCCTTGGCTACTTTGACCTTGATGACTTCAAAGTGATCAATGATCAGTTCGGACATCAGGCGGGCGATGAGATTCTATGTGCCGTGGTCAAAGACGTTACCGGCCGTTTGCGAAAAACAGATCTCTTTGCACGATTGGGCGGGGATGAGTTCGCATTTTTGCTCGTAGAAACGGGACCGGAACTGGCCCAGACCATCATCTCAAAATTCCTGAAAGACATCGCCCTTCCCGTGCAAGGAAACAACAGCCGGGTGACGCTCTCGATCGGTGTGTTGACGTGTATTGATTCATCGCCTCCTTTGGAAGAGATCCTGAAGATCGTTGACGAACTAATGTACTCCGTCAAGCATGAGGGGAAGGCAGGCATCAAATACTCGGTCTATAGAGGCTGACAACTGTATGCAGCCGACGAAGGAGGATGGCTGCGGGCAGAGGAACTGCCGCGTACGACGGACCTGTTTCCTGTACCGCCGCCTTAATTCTTTGCAATTTAAAAACGGTCCGAATGGACAGAGAAGACTGCCTCCTCGGCAAGGAGGCTTTTGCTCTATTGCCTGCTTCCGCTAGCGCGATGTGAAGAGCATCAAGTGGTCTGAGATCGAATGTGATCAAAGTCGTGGCTCTAGCTGTTTCCTTTTTGCTACCATTCATGTTCGATTTCACCTTCGCAAGGACTGATCGAATATGTGCCTGGCGAACAGGCAATGGACCTTGTTCACCTTCCTACAATAACGCTTCTGACGAAACTAATTCAGCCTGCCCGCTATCACAAAAGGTAATGATCCCAAGAACGGCTTCTGCCTCAAGAACGATCCACCTGATGTGGAGTATCGAATGGTCTTTGAATCGGGCACAAATCAAGGTAGATACTATTGGACTCGGCAGGTGCCCGCTAATGAGACTCTCGAAAAACGAAAGGGGCTCTCCTTTCAGTGCAGCCCTGGGACATCCATCCTGCCAAAACATGACATTTGCCCCATGACCGCTTGCCGCGCAGGCAGGATAATGAGCATCAGAGCACGATTGCGAGCTCATCATACGCTCAGGAGATCAAAAAATGAATACAATGAAAGCCAATGTTTTCCACGGAGTCAACGATATCCGGGTTGAGGAAGTCCAAAAGCCGCGCGCTGGATTTGGAGAGGCGGTTATTCGCGTAACTCTTACAACTATCTGTGGCACGGATCTACATATCGTACGCGGTGAATATCCTGTGAACCCCGGACTCATCATTGGGCACGAGCCTGTGGGGGTAATCGAAGAACTCGGGCCCGGTGTTACAGGCTATGAGATTGGAGATCGGGTACTTGTGGGCGCGATCACACCCTGCGGTCAATGCCGCGCTTGTCTGTCGGGACATCTTTCACAATGTGGACATGCTGGACACAATCATGGCGCCGGTTATCATGCCTTAGGCGGTTGGCGGTTTGGCAACACGATCAACGGCGCGCAAGCTGAATATCTGCTGGTGCCACACGCACAAGCCAACCTCGCAAAGATCCCTGATGGGGTGACCGATGAGCAGGTCGTTTTGCTGGCTGACATTGCCTCAACTGGATTTAGCGGTGCCGAGGCAGGCGGTGTGAAGATCGGTGATGCAGTGGTCGTCTTTGCGCAGGGCCCGATTGGCCTTTGTGCAACCGCCGGTGCGAAGCTGATGGGCGCATCACTCATTATCGGCGTTGACGGCGATAACACCCGACTGGAAATGGCGAAGCGGATGGGTGCTGATGTTGTGCTCAACTACAACGAGGTAGATGTTGTCGCAGAGGTACAACGCCTCACGGGTGGTGGCGCAGATGTAACGATCGAGGCACTGGGTCTGCAAGCAACCTTCGAGAACGCGTTGCGCTCCCTACGACCAGGAGGCACCCTCTCAAGTTTAGGCGTTTATTCGGGGATGCTGCAGGTACCTTACGATGCATTCGCGGCTGGTCTCGGAGATTATCGTATTGTGACAACGCTGTGCCCCGGTGGCAAAGAGCGGATGCGTCGATTGATGAATGCTGTACAGTCGGGTCGATTTGATCCAACTCCACTCCTGACTCACTCATTTTCGTTAGACGAGATTGCTGAAGGTTACCGTGTATTTGGCGAGCGGTTAGATGGTGTGATGAAAGTTGCCATTCGACCATTCCCATCCGAAAAGGATGATGTCTTATCCGGTAAATCTGGTGTCCTGCCCATTCCAGCTGGCAGCACACTTTCGTGAAGTCAGCTTGATATGGGAGTTCCTATCTCGTAATTGCACGAACGGCGAGAGGTATGAAAACAGGAGCGGCTCCAAATTCGCTCCTGTTGATTTAATCAAGACTCATCGACCTCGCTCTGAGCTTATCCTTAACTCGGACATATAATTTTTCTGAGATGTCATTGAATCAGATAGATTACCCAGAAAGGCAATTGTTAACCAGATGGCGATCCCACCCATAACGATCCATGTACCGAGCAGACCGCTTCTGGCAGGGTCAACATAGGGTTGCTGGATGAGCCAATCGTATGCCAAAGAGATATTTTCAATATCTTCGGGTCCAAGGCGGAAGTCCCGCATCGCAGACGACCAGTAGAGAAGTGCCACGAACCCTGCATGAGCCAGTGCTTTCCCCAGGACAGGAACCTGGGGATGATCGACGCCGAAAGGAACCACAGTTGAAGACATGAACACGTTTGGTATCCAGTGATCAGTTCTGGCCGATGAAACTCTTGAGGGCGATGAAGATGTAGCCATGGGTAACCTCTTTATTAGGGGGCTCGAGGCTTAAGAACAAGGGTCAAACCATAGCTCTGATTGAGTGCCCGCTAGTTGATACTATGAAGGCCAACTGTACGCCACATCACTCGCATCAGCGCGTGAGCGAAATCAGGCTTCAGGAATTGATTTGGACATGCGCCGGGTATTACTGTGATGTCATTCTTGCGGCATAACTGCACAGCGTCATGTGAGACGCTTGTCATGCCTGCCGCCAAACCAGGCTTGGTGCCCATTAAGCAATGCATCCAGACGCGCTTGATTCCAAGGGCTACGCACTGCTGGACAAGTTGCTCGGTTACTTTGGGACTGGCAAGAATAAAGACGGCATCGGGCTTATCGGGTATAGATATAAGATCTGGGTAGCACGTCATGCCATCATACGTGCTCATGCGTGGATTTACCGGATAGACTTGATAGCCGTTCTCTTTAAACTTTTTGAAAGCCAGGTTGCAGCCCGTCTCGCGCTGATCCGATACACCAACCACGGCAATCTTTTTCTGTGCGAGAAAGTCTTTTACGAGATTATCAAGATTAGACATATGAACTCCTTCCCATTATTCGAGCTGAGCGAGTGCTGTCAATAACAAAACCAGCACGCCCGAAATTGCCATCAGGTTGACATATAAGCGAAAGCGGAGCTTAGCCTGCTGGGCTCCGTTGTTCGACCGCATCATTGGTCCCACGCGCAAAATAGCATTGAACCAAAATCCCATGCCAATCATCCCCAAGATAAGCAAGTGCTTGATTAGCATCAAGATTCCCCAAAGGTTTCCGAAATCTGCAATTCCCAAATAATTCGAGTCGGCAAGTGTAAGATAGGTGCCAGTGAAAAAGAGGATGAAAAGAGAGATATACATCCAAGGTCTGCTACGTTTCGAGATTTCGCTGAGGACCGTCGTATTGCTCCTTGCCAATACAGGTAAGTAAATGAGGGAAAGCAGAAGGTGATGACCGATTAAGACGACTGTTCCCAAGGTATGTAACCACATAGACAAAGTGACCAAAACTTGTGACATAGTTATTTTCCGTTTTAATTTTTATCGTGTTGGTCATCTATGATTCGTTCGGCAGCCAAGCGACCCGACACCATCGCTGTGGGAACGCCTGTGCCAGGGTGAGTGCTTGCACCCACAAAATAAAGATTATGGTATTTCAGATGTCTGTTGTGAGGACGGAAATACGCCAATTGCGTTAGGTTGTGGCAAAGACCGTGAGTCGAGCCTTTCATCAGGTTGTATCGTTTGCGCCATGATAGTGGCGTGTAATTGACCTCGAACTTGATGTGTGCTTTCAAGTCCCTGATTCCCAACATTCTCAAGCAGAGAAAGACATGCTGGCGCGCATGATCTCGAATTTCTACCCAATCCCGTGATCCGTTGTCGCTGAGGTGCCCAACAGGGACAATCGCGATCAAGGTATCCTGTCCTTTGGGGGCCATAGAAGAGTCCAGCCGTGCTGGAGCATGAACATAAAGACTAGGATTGATAGGCAGGTCCAAGTGTTGGATGATTCTCTCGAAATTTTCGCGGTAATCGTCGGCAAGGAAGAGCATATGAGGATGCAACTGTTCGTAGGATTTATCCACACCCCAAAAGAAACTAATGGCTGAGCAGGAGAACTGTTTATGTGCCAGGCGTTCCGCTTCGCCATCGGGCGGCAACAAATTCTGATAGACGTAAGGCAGGTCCGCGTTGGCAAGGACAATGTCATATTTTATGTAACGACCACTAGTAAGCTCAATACCCTGAGCTTGATTCCCATCTACTTCTATTCGATCTACGGACGTTCCAAACTGGAACTTTACACCCGCGCGGCGGGCTAGCTCCATCAGCGCTTCTACGATGGAATACATCCCGCCTTTGGAATACCAGACGCCATGTGCCAGTTCGGTGTAGGGCATCATTGAAAAGGTGGCTGGAGCCTCGAAAGGGCTCAAACCCATATATACATCTTGGAACGTGAAGGCTGCCTTCAAACGGGGATCATCAAAGTACACCGACATATTCTGGTAATGATTGATCAGCGGCTTCATACGAAATAGAAGTGGTAAGTTGCTAAGTTTGAAGAAATCAGCTGGTTTACGGAAATCTTGATTAACTAGCTTTTCCATTCCCAGATGATAATGTCGTTGACCTTCCTCCATATAACGCAGAAAACCAGAGAAACTGCCAGGCTCCATGGCTTCCAATTGCTCCTGCATCGTTTTCATATCAGAGGTCAAGGCCAGGTGTTGGCCATCGTCGAATATCAGCTGATAAGTCGGATCAACACGTTGAAGGTTCAACATTTCACGCAAAGAGACGCCTAAAGCCGCGAATTCTGCTTCATAGACTAAGGGCATAACGAGTAAGGTTGGTCCTGTATCGAAATGATGCCCGTCGCGGCTGAAGCGGTTGCAACGCCCACCCGGACGGGCGGCTCGCTCTATTACGGTAACATTCCAACCATAATGGGCAAGGTGAATTGCAGCTGTGATCCCACCGATCCCAGCGCCAATCACAACCACAGATTTTGGCTTCATGTTTTTCTCCATCAGCGCGAAATATTAGGCCACTTCACTAAATACTTTCTTTTCGCATTCATGATAGACGAAAGGGTAAGCAGTCCAATTTGGCATTTCGTTCTTAAACTTCTTCGTTCCCGATATTCAGGGCGTAGCTTATATCCCTCCTGCTCGATGGTATCTAATAGCCATTCAAAGCGGGATAGATAAGCAAAGCCCGCTATCCTGCAGCGTGTCTCCTCCACCTGGGCAATGTAAGCTTTGCCTGTTTGGAAATACTGTCGTGCTAACTGTATCCGACTCTGTACCCATGCCCGATATGCCTTACTTTGTATATCGTGAGGTCGAATGCGTGCTGCCTTAAGTACTTCACAGGGAATGTTGTAGTAACCCGCCTGAACATCTTCATACGCGTCTCTCAACATGTGCACGACATGGGCACCGCACACGGCAAGATAACGCGCTTCACAATGCGGTGAATAGGAGTCATGCCCAATGAAATAATGCATGGCCTCAGTCACCGCGCCTGCAAGGCAATTCGTATACTCATTTAATTCGGCTTCTGAAATCAACCTGCCTCGGCGTTCTGCATCGAATTCCATCACCTTCATCATATTTCGTAGATAGATTTGCAATCCGCTGTTATTCTCATGATCATGCTGAACCAATTGGATCAGCATTTTTTCTTCTGGGGTTGGGTTCGGCAGCAACTTGCCCCGATAACAACTATCAAGTAAGGCTTTTTGTCGTTCGAGAAAAACAATTCGTTTTGGACTCAAGCCTGAATCCGAATCGACGATATCATCAACCCAGCGGAAGTAGGCATACGCGCAGTAGGCATCTAGGACGCGTTGGCGGTCAACCAGCAAACGAATTGTGTGATATGCCTGCTGGCTGGCAGCTCTGGTAATGGATCGAGCAAGTACTCTTGCTTCGAGAGTTAGGTTCTTTTGCTGGCTTATTTCCCTCATTCGATCATAGGCCATCCGATTGCTAACAGGTTGACCGTTCATATAAACACTCCTCGTGGCCCCCATTATCCTGCGCCTGACAGAGATGGTCACGGGTCATTTGTCCCTTATAAAGAAGGATATCTGCCCCATCCCGACTTACGGATGAATGGAGATAATCCAATCAAAGAGTACTGCTATGAAAACCCAAATTGTTCGAAACTGGATGACCCCGAACCCGATTTCCGTCACTCCATAAACCACACTACCTGAAGCTCATCGAATGATGGTTGATTACAATATTCGTTTTCTTCCAGTGGTCAATAACAACAAATTGGTCGGTATCGTCACGCGGCGCGATATTAACCACGCTCAGTCAACGGCTGACAGTCCCTTGCATCCATATGATTTAAACTGGATGTTAGTACGACTGACTGCTAGAGAATTTATGTCTCATGCTGTTGCCACTATTGCACCTGATGCCACCATCGGGGACACTGCTAAGTTGATGTTGGAGCATCAGATTGGCGGATTGTCTGTTGTAGAAGATAGCAAACTGGTTGGTAGGATCACCGAAACCGACATATGCCTGTCAGTAGTGCAACGAAACATGCTGTATAAAAATAACTAGATACCAATGAGAGGGCACGCCTGTAGTTGCAAATAGGCGTCATCAGGCAGTTGGGAGTATCGAATATTCTTTATTAACGCCATATCACCAATAAAGA
>JAICQC010000189.1 GCA_025938055.1 Anaerolineales bacterium
ATTTGTACTTCCACCAAACGCGGCGTGGGTGACCATAGCGTTATGAACGGAGTCTTCCGTGAGAATGTCGCCGATGGTAACATTTTGCGCTGATAGTTCCATCAATGCACGCGCGGATCGCTTTGCCACGTCGAGCCAGATTGCCTGCCCCGAAGGTGCCAAAGCGGAATGTATCACAGCCAGTCCCAGCGCCTCTGCTACCACCTGACTGGTTGCCGCCGTCCCAAGGAATTGGCAGCCGCCCCCGGGCGATGCACAGGCACGGCATCCCAAGTCGGATGCTTCTTCGAGGGTGATCCATCCGTGCGCAAAGCGTGCGCCGAGCGATTGAACTTTCCCGGCGTCTTCTCCCTGTTCTGGAAGCAAGGTCACACCGCCAGGTACGATGACGCACGGCAAAGACTTTTGTGCCGCGAGGGCGATCATCATCGCGGGCAGCCCTTTATCACAAGTGGCAATGCCGAGCACGCCTTTGCGGGTCGGCAGCGAACGGATGAGCCTGCGTAAGACAGTCGCTGCATCGTTGCGGTAGGCGAGGCTGTCCATCATCCCTGAAGTGCCTTGCGTGCGTCCATCGCATGGATCGCTGACGAATCCTGCAAAGGGGATGGCGTTGTGTCCTTTGAATTCATGGGCTGCCGCCTGCGCGAGCAGGCCCACTTCGTAGTGTCCTGTGTGATAACCGAGGGCGATAGGTGAGCCGTCTTCTGCACGGATGCCGCCCTGTGTGCTGAGGATGAGATATTCGTCTTTGCCGAGGTCGGATGGACTCCATCCCATGGCCGCGTCCTGTGTCCAGCCGAAGACGTGTCCGCTGGGGGCGTCCCTCAAAAAATCGGGCTGGAGAGGCAGGCGTCCCGCGGGACCCGAAGCGTGGGTCTGAACGTCAAAGATGTTATCCATGGTTGACATAGACCGTCTTGGTGCGGGTGTAAAAATCCACTGCGGCCTGTCCCTGTTCTTTGAAAGTGTTGGCGCTCGATCCTTTGAACCCACCGAAGGGAGCGTTGAGCGCGAGCCCCGTGGTGGGTTCGTTGATCTTGATCACCCCCGCATCGACTTGATTCGCGAACGCAAAAGCTTCTTTTAGATTATTGGTGATCACGCCCGCAGACAGACCGAAACTGATGGCGTTTGCTTTTTCGATGGAATCGTTGATCCCCTGCGCGCGAATGATGCTGATGACAGGACCGAAGATTTCCTCCTGAGCGATGCGCATGGTCGGCTCGACGTGATCGAAGATAGTGGCCTGGGCGAAGTACCCTTTTCCTCCATCCACTTCGCCGCCGAGCAGCAACTTGGCGCCTTCCTTTAGACCGAGTGCCATGTAGTTTTGACTCGTTTGCAGTTGATCCTGATTGACGAGCGGTCCCATCTGCACGCCGTTCTCGAGTCCGTTGCCAACCTTGAGATTTTTTGTTGCGGTTGTTAATGCCAAGACAAACGTATCGGCGATTTCCTCTTCCACGATGATACGACTGGTCGCGGTGCAGGCTTGCCCTGTTAAGCCGAAGCCGCCTGTGATGGCGAGCTTGACGGCAAGTTCCAAATTCGCATCCTTCAAAATGACAAGCGCATTCTTGCCGCCCATTTCCAATTGCACGCGTGCCATATTCTTGATGGCGTTTTGATACACCTTTGTGCCCGTGTTGTGCGAGCCTGTGAAACTGACTCCATTCACATTGAGATTGCTTGTCATTTCTGTGCCGATCAAAGCACCGTCGCCTGTGAGGAAGTTGATGACACCTGCGGGAAGCCCTGCTTCTACGAGCGCCTCGACCAGCAATAAGGCAGTGAGAGGAGCATCCTCGGCCGGCTTGAAGACGACCGTGTTGCCATAAATCAAGGCGGGGGCAATCTTCCACGCAGGTATGGCAATGGGAAAATTCCAAGGCGTGATGATGCTAACCACGCCGAGGGGCTCGCGCCGTGTGTAGAGCAATTCGTCATTGACGGAACCTGGCAATACCTGTCCGCTGTAGCGCCAGCCTTCCCCGGCATAGTATTTGAAAATGTCGCGAGCGCGGGTTACTTCTCCTTTTGCTTCGGCGAGAGTTTTACCTTCTTCACGTGTCAGGACGGTTGCAATGTCATCGAGCCGGGAGGTAAGGATCTGGCTGGCTTTGTCGAGAATGGCTCCGCGAGCCGGCGCGGGAGTGCTTGACCATGCGGCGAATGCCGAACGTGCAGCGTGGATCGCGTTCTTTGTATCATCTAACGTGGCCATTGGAAAAAGACCGATAATCTCGTTGTAGTTGGCAGGATTACGATCTTCCAATGGGGTATCGCGCGACGTTTTCCAGGTGCCGTCGATCAGGTTGGGGTAGGATTTTATGTTTGTGGCCATGCCGGTAAACCTCCTATGATCAGTAGCTCACTCGCGAAAAGGCTTGAATGTAGTTAGCCTGACTCCGACCAGAGAAACCCATAACCATGTCCAAGCCTACCTTCAAGATTACTCGAAGCATTCGTTCTCAGCAAGTGCTAAAAGCCTTTATGGAGCGGGTTCTCAAGAACCTGCCATCCAACTGTAGGGTTCGATCGTCCTGTAGTGCAAACGGAAACACCCGCTACTTATGAACTGAACCCCTGAAAAGATACACGAGACAACAAAGCCATCCCATGAGACCATAACACAGGACGGCTTTTTTATGACAGGTAAGAAAGGGGTGAAGCATTACCTGGTAAGGCTGAAACGGGAAGCGGCGTGGTTGTATCAAGAAGAGGGGAAGTCGTATCAAGAGATCACAGAACTGCGGGGTCGTGGATTTGCTCCTGGACCATTTCCGGAAGTTCTAATCCCTGATGCAAGCAAGTCTGTGTTTCCGTGGGCAATTTTCCGATCACCTGGTTCAATTGGTTAGGCCACTTTGGGGCAAAGATATCACTCTCGGTGGGCAGGATGGCATGAACACGGTTCTTCGCTACGGCTGGCTCAGCGACCCTGTCCTTTTCGATAGCTTCTGATTACTCAAACAACGTGCGCTTCCATCACGCTTACATTAGATACGTACTTTCATATAATTCCCAAATTGCACGAGGAAGTGGCCAGAAGAATGGATGATCTGGTGAGTTAGGTAACCCTTACACAATAAGACACAGTGCAAAGGATAGACAGAATGGACTTGAAAGTGGAAAATTCTGTTATTTCTTAGGCGTAATTGGATATAAAATACACATTTGACGTTGGGCCCAGCTTCTCATAGTCGCTTAGTCGTAGGTTCGAATCCTACTGATTTACTCAAGGATTCTGAAACGTTCACCGGCTAGGAATCTCAAAGGATATCAATCCTAAAATCGTTCAAGAGCAGTTAGGACACTCAAGCATAAATCTAACCCTCAACACATACTCACACGTTATTAAGTCTATGAGGGGCATTGCTGCTAACGCTTTAGAGGAGGTTGTAGGGACTGCTTAGGTATGCCAAAAGTATGCCAAACACGTTAGCGTATGTAGGACAGATTGGACAAGATGTAATTTAGAGCCTAAAAAATCGCCAAAATATAGGAAAAAAAGGACAGAAAAGACGTATAAATACAGGTTGGACTCAAAGTAAGACAAAAAATCTCATTCTAAGCTTTCTTTTAAGCCATTGGTTCAGAGTCCTCACGGGGAGGATGATATTCGAATCTTTGCAGAGTACCCTGTGGGCTGCGCGCTCACTCTCAAACACCCATCGCGGGTGTTTTTGTTTTGGTTCAGCCTCTGCAGCACAACGAATCAAAATAATAGAGTGAATGTCGTGCTCGCTTCGACATTCACTCTAAAAAAATGCTGCCCCCTTTGCATCCCCATTCCAAGCTATTGGGTAACTTGCTATTATTTTATATGTCCCGTCAGTTCTCTTCAAGAAGACATGTGTCTAGTACCATAGGCAGTTGTACTGTTGCTTAAAGGCTTGAATTAGAACATGATTTTTGTTAGGCTTAGAGCATAAGAGATTGGAAACGAAATGAAGAATAAAGTTCAAGTGATGATCATGGACGACCATCAAAGCATCGTGGATGGGTATCTTTACAGGTTGAGCAAATTTCCCGAAGTTGAAGTCGTAACTACTCTGGAATACGGAGATGAGCTCGAACCCATCTTAAGGGACCATCCGGTAGACGTGTTGGTACTGGACGTAGAGGTGCCTTCCTCGTCAGAAAACCCGAATCCCTATCCCATCCTTCATACTATTCCAAGATTACTTCAACTCTATCCCCATCTTGCGATCCTGGTGATCAGCATGCATAATGAACCGGGTTTGGTGCGGGCAATCGTCGAGGCAGGTGCAGCCGGTTATATTTTGAAAAACGACAGCAGCAAGATCCAGGAGCTGGGGAAATGGATTCTCTCCATTGCCAATGGGGATCCCTGTTTTAGCGATAAGATCTTAAGAGTCTTTCCTGGCAGGACTCATGAGCCTTTCACACCCCGTCAACTCGAGGCGCTTTCCCTGTGCGCAGCCTATCCGAACAGCAAAACAGCTGAACTCGCCGGCAAGATGAAAATAGCAAATTCGACGCTGCGGAACCTGCTTTCCACCGTGTACCTGAAGCTGGGTGTGCAGACCCGCGCTGCCGCAATTGCCAAAGCACGAGAAATGGGGATCATCACTCCTGATCAAACGCCTCTGCAGACATAGGTGGGATGGCGGACGATACATCCAGCGTCTCGAACAGTTTCCATACAGGCGCAATGACCGTTTCCATAAGGGACGCAACGGTCCCTTTATTTGGAAGCGGTATTTCGTTTAGGATCCCCTGCGCGGCTTGATGCCTGCGCAGCAATTGATCCACACAATAACTGACTGCACCGCATCTGATCAAAATTTCCTGCGCCTCTTCCAGGGCTTTTTCGGTAGAGATCGTTTGGCAGAGTTCTGTGAACCTTGCGCGTTCCGGGTGCTCCACCAGATGCGCGAAAAGAATGGGCAATGGCTTTCGACCCTGCAGCCAATCCGGGTTCGCGGGTGAAGCCAGCGAATCGTTCAAATCATCATGGATCTGGATCATTTCCCCGTACAGCTTGCCAAAATTTTCGAGATCGCGTGCCGTACTGATCTTCGCCTCTCCAAGTAACGCGCCCAGATAAAAGGCACATCCAAAGAACGGCGTGCTTTTGTTCTCCACAACGCGCCAGTAGGATTCTTCATCCGTTGGGTTCTGGACGTCCAGGTCCTGCCCCAGGGCGGTTTTCCACATCATCCGGGTTAAGCTATATACCGCCTCCTGACTGACCTTTATACTGGCAGGGCTTCTCAACAGCGCCTCCACGCCTGCAGCTTGAAATGCAGCAGCGAAGTTCGCGGCTCTTCCACTGCCAATGCGGAGGTACTCTCCGCGCGGGTCTTCATCGAGCATGTCGTCCACAAGGATAATACTGAGCTGGGCACAGGCGAGTGCGGCACTAGCCGGGATGATTTTTGCAGGAGGGGCGCCTACTGCCTGACAGGCGATCATGGGCAGCTGCCAGTCGCGAGGGCGCATGGATGCAGAGCGACGGAGGATGGATTCCAATTCACGCCACGAATCAAAGGTGGGAAGATCCAATAGATAGTCAACAGAAGATTGGTAGATATCCATAATTTTCTCCTTATAAGCGACTGGTTGGGAATTCTCCCAACCAGTCCATGCTATACTTTGTCTTTATACATTTTCAGGCTTGCCATCAGTATCCCAGGTCTGCCAGGACAGGTTGCTGGAGAGGGCGTTCAGCTCTGGACGCGTCGATCTTGTAATCGCAGCCAGGGTGTCCCGATACATGTTTTCGCCCTCCGGGACCACGGTAAGCATCTTATAAAAAGCATTCAGGTTTGACATTTCAGGCTCCTTTTAAATTGAATAGTTTGGATCTTCCTAACAGTCTTTTGCCATGGATTAAGGTTCAGAATCACCTCCTTTCCACTACAGGTGTTTTTCCATGAACAAACGCAAAGAACAAACCAATTTCATTTTAGAGAATGCAATACCCTGGCTTATTCTTGCAGTTTTACTGATCTACACCTACGCAAAGTTTTTCCAGCACTCTTATCTGGGCTTCCGTGTAGATTCCACTGGGCAGGTTATTTTTGTTTTTGATGGGGATTCAACAGAACCTACGTTGAGAGTCGGCGATCAGCTTATACAAATTGACTCCATGCGGTGGAACGATTTCAAATCAGATTTACGCAAGATCATTTGTCCCAGGGTCCAGCCGGGCCAAGTGGTTTCATTGATGATCGAGCGTGATGGCCGCGAGATGACCATTCCATGGGAATCTGTGGGACCCAACAGGGAGGAAATTGTTGATCTGCTGGTGAGTGAAGGCTGGCTCGCTTTCTTCTTCTGGCTCGCAGGAACTGTAACGCTTCTTAATTTGCGTCCTAAAGATGAGCGGTGGTACTTGATCATTGCTTTCAACTACCTGATCGCGTTGATTCTTGCTTTTGGGAGCGGTGTTTCGTTCTATCACACCTGGGGGAGTGCAATTTTGCTTCGGAGCGTTGTGTGGTTATGTCTGCCTGTGTTCCTGCATCTTCACTGGGTATTTCCTTACCCATTCCGTCCATTGCCCCGTGGGTTGCTCTGGGCAGCATATTCCAGTGCTGCATTCCTGGCGGTTGCCGAATGGTTCCAGCTTCTGCCTCGGGGCCTTTTCAATCTAGGGTTTCTTGCAGCGTTTGGTGGAAGCGTGATTCTTCTCGTGCTGCATGCCATCCTCCAGCCTGAAACCCGGCGCGATCTGGGTCTGTTGTTGACTATTGCTTTGATCGCTTTTTTGCCTTCTGTTGCGGCGGGGATCGTGGGCAGCTTCATCGATGATCCTTCTGGCAGATTTCTCGCCTGGATCGGCGGCGGGGCATTATTGAGTCTGCCGCTTCTGCCCCTGGCTTACCTGTATGCGGCGTATCGACAACGGCTGGGCAAGTTGGAATTGCGGGTCAATCGCTTACTTACAGATTATTTGTTCTTCACACTTCTGGCTGTGGTATTCGTTCTTCCGATCAGCCTGCTGGCAATCCGATACAACTCGGCTGGTGCAACAATCTTCATCTCCATCGTATCGGTGATCGCTGCAGGGTTGATGATCCTTTGGGTATATCCTCGATTCGAGTCGTTTGTGGAACTCCGTCTGTTTGGTATTCGCCTGCCTGGTGAAAACATTCTGGAGTTGTATTCAACCCATATTACAACCAGTTCATCTATGACGGATCTTCTCAGACTATTGGAGGAAGAGCTGCTTCCCAGCCTGCTTGTTCAGAAGTTTGTCTTCTTACAGGCTGATAAGGAAGTGACGAAAGTCCTTTTGGCGCGGGGTGTAGTGGATTCTCAGATCCCTCAACAATCCGATATTCCTCATTTACTTACCCAGGCAGGAGAGTATCTTGTCCCCGCTTCATCTACGACTTCCCTCAGATTCCCCTGGATTCGGCTCATTCTTCGCCTCAGGCTAGATGGAGTTCTAACCGGGCTTTGGTTGTTCGGAAGCCGTGATCCGGATGACGCGTATCCGCAGGTGGAAATCCCCATTCTTCAATCTTTGGCAAACCAGACGGCTGTCGCGTTGAGCAATATCCTTCAAGTCGAACGTTTCAAAGCAATGTACGAAGCGAACATTGGCCGCTATGAACAGGAAAAATTGCGACTTGCGCATGACCTGCACGACAGTATCCTGAATGAAATGGCGGCATTGTTGATGCGAAGTGATGCACCCGTTTTTTTGCCATCTTTCCGTCAGGCGTATGATGGAGTATCTGAACGGCTTCATGAAATCGTTAATGATTTACGCCCTCCAATGCTTACCTTTGGCTTGAAGCTTGCGCTGGAGGATTTTGTTGATACTCTAAACGAAAGAAGCCCAAACCCGGTTGAATTTGTGGTGGACATTCGGTCCGAGGGTGATCGGAGATATCCGGAGGTGGTGGAAAACAACCTGTATCGTATCGTGCAGGAAGCCTGTGAAAATGCTCTGCGCTATGCCCATGCGAAAAAGATCAGTATCCTGGGAACGCTGCACCAAAATGAATTTGACATTAGTGTTGAGGATGATGGGATCGGTTTGAGGTCTGATGCCGGTCTCAAGCTGGACGAGATGCTTGCCAACAAGCACTTTGGCTTGGTTGGAATGTACGAGCGTGTAGGTTTGATGGGTGCCGAGCTAAGCATTCATTCCCAGCCAGAGCAGGGAACGCGCATACAGGTGCGATGGAAGGCTAACGAGTCTATTTAATTATTAAGGTGCAAACAGGCATGGAAAGAATGTGCCTGCGTAAGTGAACACAGTCTACGAAAATCGGGCTTAAAAATCCATCGGGAATCACTTGAATTAATTTAAGTGCAGTGTATTTGCAATAGGACCAAGCATGATAGCGTTCGGACAACAACTTCGCACGTTCCGCCATCAATGCAATAGCCATGACAGCCCTCATGGAGGGCTTACCCAAGAGAAGTTTGCCGAACTTGTTGGAGAAGAATTAGGGATTAGCTACACCGGAGCCGCAGTCAGCGATTGGGAGAGAAGCAAAAGCAGAATCCATGCAGATGAACGCCCTGTTTTAATTGCGTTGATCAAGGTCCTTTATAAGAATGAGGGAGTGAAGACAATCGAAGAAGCGAACCAGCTTTTGAATGCAGGGAATTACCGTGACCTGGACACCACTGAGATAGAAGAAATATTTAAAGGCGCGGCAAAGAGTGCAGATGTCGAACCGCCCATACCTGAACAAAAACCACCAAAATCTTCTATAGCGTTTTATATCGGAAACCTTCTCTCTATA
>JAICQC010000534.1 GCA_025938055.1 Anaerolineales bacterium
GGTTTTTGGATTCACCGGTCTGAGTTTTGGAGGGTATGCCGAGTATATATGCCTGCCGGAAGAAGGCAGGCTGGTCCGAAAGCCAGCCAATTTGACGCATGAAGAAGCTGCTCCTGTTGCGCTCGGAGGGCTTGAGGCATTACATTTCCTCCGCAAGGCAAATATCCAACCCGGGCAAACGATCCTGATCAATGGCGCGGGTGGAAGCATAGGTACCTTTGCCGTGCAGCTGGCGAAGTACTACGGTGCTGAAGTCACTGCCGTGGACAGTACGGCGAAACTGGACTTGCTGCGCTCTCTTGGCGCAGATCATGTCATTGATTACACCCGGGAGGATTTCACCAAAAATGGCAGAACCTACGATGTTATCTTTGATGTGGTCCTTAAGAGTCCATTTTCACGCTTCCTCAAATCACTGAAAGAAAACGGCATTTATCTGTTGACCAATCCGACTCTACCCAAGATGATACGAGGCAAGTGGATTTCAGCGAACACCGACAGAAAGGTCATCTTTGAGATGACGAGCCCCAATACGGATGATCTACACATCCTCCGAGAACTGTTGGAGACGGGGAAGATAAAATCGATCGTAGACAGGCGCTTCCCGCTGGAACAAATCGTCGAGGCGCACCGCTATATCGAAACCGGACAAAAGAAAGGGAATGTCGTGGTGACCCTTGAACCTTCCGATGAAAACTCTGGTGCTTTGTGACGATTACTGGCACCCGGCGCGGGTGGCACGGCAGGGCTTGGGGTCACTAAAGGAGACTGAATTTATATTTGACTGGATCGCAAACACACACGACTGGTCGCCCGAGATCATGGGAATCTACCCGCTGACGATCCTGACAAAGTCCAATAATGTGTCTGCAAACGACCAGGCGGGCTGGATGACAGATGCCACCCAGGCTGCTTTCACCGATTATGTCCGCAGAGGCAATGGGCTGCTTGCCATCCACTCGGGCACTGCAGAATATGAGCAAATGCCCGTATTGCGCCATCTGTTGGGAGGCGTCTTCAGCCACCATCCTGACCAATGCCAGGTCACAGTGAGACCACGCGTTGCTCATCCACTTTCTGATGGCGTCCTTCCCTTCACGATACAGGATGAGCATTATTTCATGGCACTCGACGACGCACAGGCAGATGTGTTTGTGACCACAACTTCACAGCATGGCGAACAGCCCGGCGCATGGAGGCGGATGGACGGTAGCGGCCGCGTAATTGTGTTAACCCCCGGACACAACCTGGAGGTCTGGCTGCATCCCTCTTTCCAATCGTTGATACTCAATTCGCTGCGCTGGTGTGGCAAAATAGTATAGACACGGGAATCCACCGCCAGTCTGCTTTTTCAAAAGGTTTTTCATGGATCTTAAGGAAGATTTGCTGGAACGCGACGAGTTCGACGTCCATTATTGGACGGGCGGACAAAGAGACGCTCCATTGGTTGTATTCACCCACGGCGCTACGATTGACCACCACGAATGGGATGCGACTCTGCCGATCGTCGGCGAGCACTTCCGGGTGCTTGCGCTGGACGTACGTGGTCATGGAAAATCGCGTCCGGCTCCGCTGCTGGTCAAGGCTGCAGTGCAGGATCATTTGGACATTCTGGATAAACTCCAAGTCGAGCAGGCAATATTCGTCGGTCACTCCATGGGCGGAAACCTGCACCAGGAACTTGTGTTTCATCACCCGCAGCGCGTCCTGAGCATGGTCTGCCTCGGCTGCACCTGGAATTTTCAAAAACTGACGGCACTGGAAAGCTTCGGCGTACGGCTCGCGGAACCGATTTTTAGAATGTACCCGCACCGGGCGCTGATTGAGCAATCATTAGCGGCAACAGCCATCACGAAGGAGTCGCAGGAATTTCTGCGCCCCGCCATGGAAAGCCTGTCCAAAGACGAGTTTATTCAGATCATGATGGAAACATTTTCGTGCCTGCACTATGAACCGGACTATAAGATCAACAAGCCCTTGCTGCTCATGGTTGGAGATCAGGATAAAACAGGAAACATTCGGAAGGTGATGCCCGTTTGGGCAAAACACGAGCCCCATTGCAAATTTGTCGTCATCCCAAATGCCAGCCATGCCGCCAATCTGGATAACCCGGGTTTCTTCCACAGACACTTGTTGGCATTTCTATCCAGATTCAGAAAGAGCTAGACCGTCCGGCATCATGCTGTGCGCAATAGGAAATTCCCATGTTAACTGATGAATTGCTCAGCTATCTCTTCGACGGGAAACCACATCTCCTTTCTGCGTCGATGAAGACCTGGCTAGCGTCCTCGCGCCGGTTCACAGGGTTTGTTACTTTGTTTCGCAACAAGATTCGCAAGAAGCTGCGCGTGACACAGGACCGGGAAACACTATACGACTTGAGGCTGGAATTGGAGACGGCATTCCTACTGCTCGAGGAACGAAGCCTCAGTGTAATGTACGAACCCGAACAGAATCGGCAGGTGCGTAGCCCCGACTTCGCGGTCACCTTTACCACCAGTCTGACTTTTATGGTCGAGGTCACGCGGCTGCGCGCGCTCCCAAGAGGAGCAACTCTCTCATTTGATAACGATATTCCCATCGAGGCGGAACGTCTCGCGGATGCGATATGCAGCAAGCTGGGCCAATTCCTCCCCAGGCGCAGTAACGTTCTGATCGTCGGCGTGGATGACGTGAGCCTGTCGCAAAGCGATCTGCAGGCTGTGATGCTGCGCCTCCAGCAGCGCGCGGAACGCAGCATCGATCCCGTTTTTTGGCAGCGTTACGGGTTTCGTGACCGCGCTGGATTCTTCCAGCAC
>JAICQC010000545.1 GCA_025938055.1 Anaerolineales bacterium
CACCACGATCGACCTCTCGGATTACTTTCAACGCCACTAGAGGATTGAAATAACTTACCCACCGGGACGTGCTGACTCGCTTACTCTTCCTCCTCGGCGGGCACACGTCAACCTGCACCAGACACTTCGTGTGGTGCAGGTTTCCCGTTTTAATTGACAGGATTTCATCTCCCCTGTACACTCGCAGAATGCAGCCGCGCTTTCTCATCGCACTTTACACATCGCTGGCGATGGTTGCTTTTGCATCCAATTCTCTTCTGAACCGGCTGGCGCTCGGGCGGGAAAGTATCGACGCGGTGAGTTATACAACAATCCGGCTGGCGGCGGGTGCAGTCACTCTCTGGTTGATTTCATCCTTACAAAAGAATAGTACAGCGTCAAACATTCGCGACAACTGGATCTCGGCTGCCATGCTGTTCCTTTACGCGCTCGCTTTTTCCTTCGCTTATACCAGTTTGAGCGCAGGCACCGGCGCGTTGATCCTGTTCGGGAGTGTGCAGATGACTATGATTCTTGTGGCTCTCCGCTCCGGGGAACGTCCGCAGCCGCTTGAATGGTTAGGGCTTTTGCTGGCTCTGGCTGGACTGGTCTATCTGGTACTGCCCGGTCTGGAAGCGCCTTCGCCGCTGGGTTCCGGGCTCATGATGTTGGCGGGGATTGCCTGGGGCATATATTCGCTGCGCGGACGTGGCTCGGCATCCCCTCTTGGAGATACGACTGGCAACTTTATTCGAGCTGTGCCGTTAATCCTCGCGGTTTTGTTGGTGAGTCTCAATAGTGTGAAGTTGTTTCCAGCTGGGGTTCTGCTAGCGGTTCTTTCGGGAGCGGTTGCTTCGGGTATAGGATATGTAATCTGGTACACGGCCCTGGCGGGTCTGACGGCGACACGCGCGGCTGTCGTACAACTCTCTGTGCCGGTCCTGGCTGCATGGGGTGGGGTGGTGTTCCTGGCAGAAAATATTTCACTTCGGTTGATCCTGGCGGGTGCCATGATCCTGGGCGGAATCGGGCTGGCGATCGCAGGGCGGCGCAAAGCTCGATGACCAAAATTGACATCCCACACTCTCTCATGTAAACTGCCTCCATGCACATCGACCTCGACCTGTACCGTCATGAAGTGCGCGTGTCGGCAAATCCTCTGGTCAGATTATCGGCGATCGACATCTCGCCCGATCATCCCCAACGGACATTTGTTTTCATCCACGGCTTTGGGGGACAGGCAGAACAATGGCAATATCAGTTACAGAAATTTTCGGTGGAAAATCGCGTCATTGCCCTCGACCTGCGCGGGCACGGGCTTTCCGATAAACCAGGTCGCGGGTATGACATGCCGCAGCTGGTCAGCGACCTCGAAACCGCGCTAACGCTGCTCAAGGTCAAGGGAAAGTTTGTGCTCGTGGGCCATTCGTACGGAGGGGCAATTGTTACGGAATACGCGTTGAAGAATCCGGACCGCGTGGAACGACTCATCCTTATGGCGACTGCCGGTCAGTTCCATCTACAGCCGATGTTGAAACTGGCATTGCGTTTGCCAGGATGGTTATTGAAGAGTATCGAACCTTTTACACGCAAGTGGTTGTTTGCGCCACCACGTGTACTCAAAGGACTTTACTTTACGAACATGGCGCACTGGAATGGATGGGAGCGGTTCGGCAAACTGCAAGTCCCCACGCTCGTGATTCGCGGCCACCGCGATCGTGTCTTTGAAAGCGCACGGTTTGAGCAGGTCACCGCAGCTATCCCTGGAGCGGAAGAAGCGGACATTGGAGTCTCTGGTCACCTCGTGATGCTGGAACGGCGCGAAGCAGTCGACCGAGCAATAGAACGTTTCACATCTGGAGAGACACAGCGCTCCTGGCGTCACTTCTCTGAGGGCTCCAAAAAGAAGGGCGGGCGCGATGCATTGCGACGGGAGCGCCCCTGGCTGGAGAATTACGAGGAAGGGGTTCCCTATACGATTGGCATACCAAACATCCCCCTGCACCACCTATTGCGTTCCGCGGTGAGACGCTTCCCCAACCGCCCCGCGATCTTCTTCGAAGGGAGCCGGATTACATATCGGCGCCTGAACCATGAAGTCAATCGTTTTGCCAACGCCCTTATCTCGCTGGGAGTAGGGAAGGGAGCACGGGTCGTCCTGCTCCTGCCAAATGTGCCGCAGATGGTGATCGGGTTTTACGGGACGATGAAAGCCGGGGCGACGGCTGTCTTCGTCCCGCCGGTGATTGAGTCGGAAGAGGTCGTGCGGCAGATCAAAGAAACAGATGCCGGCGTATTGGTCACTCTTTCGATTTGGGCAGGGCTGGCGCAACAAATTCGCGAGGCGAGTAAAGTTCCGCATGTGATATTGACGGACCCCGCGGATTACCTCGACCCAATCAAACTTCTGCTTTCACGTTGGCGCAACCGGAATTTCGCCTTACCGAATTCCGTACAGTGGACCGATTTTCTAGGCGGGAAGAGCAACAAATCACCAACTGTCGATGTAACTCCCCAGGACCTGGCAGTGATCCAATATACGGGAGGGACGACTACTCAGTCGAAGGGCGTGATGCTCTCCCATCGCAACCTAGTCGCCAACGCGTTGCAAACCCGCCACTGGCTGCCGGAAGCCGTGGAGGGACGGGAACGGTTCTTATGTGTCGTGCCCATCTTCCACAGCTATGGTCTGACGACAGCGATGAATGTACCAATTTCTCTCGGTGCGGCGATG
>JAICQC010000097.1 GCA_025938055.1 Anaerolineales bacterium
CTGCCATGAACGAGCGATGGGATCGCGAGTTCGTGGCTTTTTTGTTAAGGCGCGAGCCATGACTGAGAGATCAGTACAGGCTCGCGTTTTCGTTTCACCGCTTCAACCCATTGAAAGAGGTGAAACATGGCAAAAAAGTCTACCAAACGAATGATGCTGGCGCAAAACTTTCTCAAGAGTTCAAAGCTGGTATGCTCGCTGCTCGCTGGCAGCTCTATAGGGCCAGATGATCTGGTGTATGAGATCGGCCCGGGGCGCGGCATTATTACTGCAGAGCTGGCTCGAATCGCGCGGAAAGTCATTGCTGTTGAGAAAGATCCAGGCCTTGCTCAATTCCTGCGCAGGAGATTTCAGAGAGTTGACAATGTCAACATCATAGCGAGCGACTACTTGCAGTATCGCATTCCCGACCGGGAATACAAAATCTTTGCGAGCATACCGTACAACGTGACAGCAGGGATCATGCGCAAGATTCTTTACACGCCTTCTGTGCCCGGTGAAGCGTATTTGGTCATGCAGAGAGAAGCAGCAGAGAAATTTGCGGGCAGACCGAGAGAGACACAATTCTCAATCCTGGCGAAACCATATTTCGATATTCGAATCGTCCGGCAGCTGCGAAGGACGGACTTTGAGCCTGTGCCGCATGTGGATTCCGTCCTATTGCAGATCAAAAAACGTCAGGTGGAGCTCATTTGTAGGGAGGATGTTTTCCTCTACCGCTGTTTTGTGCATTATGGTTTTGGTACGTGGAAACATAGCCTGAAGCTGATCTTCAAGCCAGTGTTTACCTACCCACAATGGAAGCATTTGTCGGAGGATCTGCGCTTCCCACTGGATGTCATCCCCTCTGGTTTGACGTTTGAACAGTGGCTTGGTCTATTCGAATGTTTTAAACAAAGAGTTCCGAGAAATAAACAGGTAAAAATAAAATAGTCATGTTTTCAATGCCGCATTCCTAAACATAAAAGCTCTTGCTTTAGTGGTCGAGTAGCGACGCCGGTAGCGCTCTTATTGAGATCAAGGCAGCCTACTTCTCAGCGACGAACACAAACCTGGATAGCCGCCGTTCGCTCGTCAACTTGTGAACTGTCGAGAAGAATTTTTGCAAGCCCTCAAAGCGTTCTTCGCCTTCGATCTTAATTAAATCTTCCCGATGCTTTTCACGAGACGCATGCCAGCGCCCCGATGTCAGTTCAATATTGCCGGTCACGTCCTCGCAGTGAATCAGGTTGAACCCGGCTTCCTTGATAAAGCCGAGGGTGACTTCCAGAGGAATAAAAATGAAAAAGCCAATGTTACTTCGGGCAGCCAGTTCCTCATTGGAGACAGGACCCGTAATGACGACCGGATCTGTGAACAAGATTCGACGCCCTTTCTTCAGCACCCGGTGCCATTCACGCAGAATGGAGAGCCGGTCGGAGAAGTGATTCGCAGAATCCATGCACATGACGGCATCGAAGGTCTCGTCATCGAACAGTAGGCGTTGAGTCACATCCGCAAGCTTGAAGCTGGCATTTGTTATGCTGGCGTCAGCAGCGTGTTGATTGGCGGTCTTGATTCCCTCTTCGTTGATGTCAAGTCCTGTGATACGGCAATTGAATTTCTTTGCCAAATAAAGCGCCGGTCCACCTGAGCCGCTGGCGATTTCAAGGACGTGATCGCCTGTGGGGAGGTTGAGCCAGCTGTAGAAGGTGTCATATTCATCGGTGGTGATCCAACTGTTTTGACCGATGTCCTCCTCGTAGGTGTCTCGGCGAATTTGAGCTAATACCTGCTCCTTGAAGTTGCCATACGTGTTGTTGTAAAGATCAACCTGATTTGCCATAGTTGCCTCCTACTCTAAAGCGAATAAGCCAGCATGTAGGTCACGTTTTCATCGTGATGTACCTAGAGATTAATCTAACACATCCAATGAGATTGCGCCCTCCGTTGCACCAAGCGTTGCTGTGATCGTCCAGCAACCTGGCTCCGGGAAGTTAAAGCCTGTTCCCCATTCCATGCCCGGGCCCTCCCAAGTGGACTCTGGATGAAACTCGGGTCCCCAGATCGGCTGAACAACAGTTCCCTCTTCATGATGAGCCTGAAAATTGACTTCAGCGTCGGGCTCGGTAGCGGCAATCCGCCAGACGATTTTTAAATCCTCATTTGCATGTGCCTCGCCGAAAAACAGTAAAGCCCAGATCTCACCCTCTGAATGCATCATCGCCTGGATCTCAGGAAAGCTATTGGAGGATTCCTGGATCCGAGAGGGCTGGCAGTTAGGCACAGTTGCGGTCGGAGTAGGCTCCATGGGCAGAGTCTCTGCGCGTTCGAGGGCTGATGTACATGCCGCTGCCAGAATCGAAACGAAAATAAGAAGAATTAGTCGATACATAATTTGTTAACGATATGATTATGTACTTTGGGGAATCGGCCTTTTACTCCAACTTTAAGTTGCCATTTTCATCAAATGGAAAGAACGGGTTGTAGGCAACCTCCCAGAGATAATCATCTGGATCGGCAAAGTACGAATGGTATCCGCCCCAGAACACCTTTTGCGGCTCTTTGACAATTTTCACGCCTTTGGCTCTCAGGTCGCGGATGATCTCGTCTACCTCCGCTTCACTTTGTGTGTTGTATGCGAGTGAGATACTTTGAAAACCCGATCCTGCGGCAGAAACAAGCGCATCTTTTGCCAGTTCGTCGCGCGGAAAGAGCGCCAAAACGACTCCACCCGCTTGAAAGAAGGCAACTCCTTCCTGTGGCCTGGCAATCTTCCAGCCCAATGTTTCTGCATAGAATTTTTTGGATGCTTCCAAATCCTTTACGCCTAACGTAACGATATGTAGATGTTGATTCATAACGATCTCCTTTTATGTTGATACGTCCCAGGGCGCAACGCTGCGTCCGCTCGCTCCGCGCAACGACCCATAGATTTTTTCCGCTACATCAGGTATGACCTCCGCGGTTGCCGCGAGTAGACCAAAGCAGCCCGCGATCATCATGTCGCCGTAAGGTGTCGCGAAGTACGGGCGTAGCGATGGTTGTCCGTGATCTTCCGTCCGAAACATCGAGCGTCTTGGTCCCGTAACCACCACATCAAAATCATCTTTGCCAAATTCGAACGCTTCCGGTGAATACATCAACGCGCCATGCCCCATATCGTTGAACACATCTTCGTGCTTTAATGTGCTGTCTGCCAGTGCTCGCAACAATGATTCCAGCTTTGCCAGATCAATTTCGCCTGTGTGATGTTCGAAGACTCCCTCGATTCCATTTTCGCCCAGGCGAAACGCCAGGGTATGAAAGTTGCCTACATTACAAATGATCTTCCGCCTGCGCGATGCGACAACAGCATCAAATCCTGCGCCCAGGACAGCTGCTGGCGCAGTGTCCATCACAATAAGCGGGCAGGGCAGCTCGCCTGCCGAGTCCGCGACGGATTGCAGGCGGGTCATGATGTTGGGAATATCGGTTGAACGATAGGCAAACGCAGAAAGAGAATTTTCTGCACGGATGCGTTCATCCAGATAATCAAATCTGAACTGACGGTCTGAGACCCCTGCGGGTGCGTTGCCGTGATCGAAGACGGCAACTGCAATGGCTTCCAAATCATTCAGCGAAACGCCGTAATCCATAAAGGTTTTGGAAATCAACTCGAAATCAAAATCCTTCAGCGCAATCTTGCTGACCTCGGAAAGCTGGCGGCTTTCTTCTTCCCAAACGATCTTTATTCCCAATGCCTCGACTTTATCAAGCTCATCGTTCAGTGTGGTCGCGGCAGAGGGAGTCATGTACACGGGAATCCCTGCACGCGCGGCTTCTTCGATCGCCCACGCGGACGGTCCGCCTCCCATTTGATGACCGGTGAGCAGAAGCGGAGTTCGTGTCGAAATTGCCTGTTTGACGCGGCGATGGACCATCATCGTGGGTGAAGGCAGCACGAGCTTGAACCCATTCTCGATATCGAGGTTTGAATCGTAAAGAAAAATATCCTGTGTGCCGGTACCGATATCAACGGTAAGTATTTTCATAACATCTTCTCCTCTCCTCATGCAGGAGAGGGCAAAGGGCAAGGGCTACACCTCAATTCCAAGCCACTGGCGGATGAAGTATCCAATGACAAAGGAGACCAGTGCGACTCCCAGGCTTAAGCCCGCCATCTCTGCAAATCGGGCACGGAAGGATTCGCCTTTCGCAACGGAGATGTAGTAGTTGAACACAGCAATAATCACAACGGCGATCGTGAGGGTGATGATCAGGTCAAGAATATAATTATCAAAGAGTAAATAAGGCAGGACAAGCAGTGCAACCGTGACAATATAGGCGATCCCCGTGTAGATTGCGGCGCGGACAGGATGCTTACTCGTATCCTCTGAGCGCGTGGAGAGATACTCGCTTGCTGCCATGGACATCGAGGCGGCGATGCCGGTAATGAGACCTGAGAGGGCGATCAGTTTCACGTCCTGCAGAGCCAGGGTCAACCCCGCGAGGGCGCCGGTCAGTTCCACCAGCGCATCGTTGAGCCCGAGGACGATGGATCCGGCGTAACGGAGCCGCTCCTCGTCCAGCATATTGATTAGCCGCTCCTCATGGACATCTTCCTCATGCTGGAAATTCTCGGCTTCTGGAATGTCATCCAGCACACCCGCGTAATTCTTTTGAGCATTTTCCTCGCCGCGCTCCATCAATTTGATGCCGAACGTAAAGCCAAAGGCGACGCTAATCAAATAATAGAACCAAACGTAGAACCAGCGCGGCTGAACCTCCTGGTTGGTGTATTTTTTCCAGCTATTATAGTGACGCAGTTCATCATCCGCAATCTGCTCGATGATCTTCGCATTCTCGGGTGAATCGACCTTTTTTGCCAGTCGTTTGTAGATGTGATACTCGGTGATTTCAGTCTGTTGGAACCCCAAAACCTGCTTACGGACACTTTCAGAAATTTGCATGCCGTTCTCCTTCATTCGGATGCATGAATTGTAAGCTATTTTAAGTCTCAAGCTTGCGCTCAAGTTTTGCAAGAGCGACGTATATGCCAAGAGACAAAAGGCAGCCTAGACAAGTGACTTTTGTCCATCCCCAATTGGAAAAAAATCGAATATGATAGGGTTTCTCTTACCTAAGGAGGACATATGCAACGTAAAATTCATCGCCCCTTTATGTCGTTTGTTTTCGTATTGATCCTGGTGTCCCTTGCCTGCGCCACTGCGCAGCCTATGCCCACAAATACGCCTGAACCGACGCTGACCGCAACAGAAACCCTGGTCCCAACCAACACCCCCAGGCCTTCGCCAACTCCTCGCCCAACGCGGACGCCAAACATGGCAGCCACTGCCTTTGCCGAAGAGTTGAACGCGGAGGTTCAGGCATATTATGACAAAGGCTACCTGGCAACAACAGACGGCCGCTTCAGAATCCTGGAGGATTTCAGCTACGATTGGGCACAATTGGGCTGGTATAACTGGCTGCCTCTGCGCGATTCTGCCAGCGACTTCTTCCTCAGTGCCCATTTCAAATGGGATTCGGCGTTTAAGAATTCAGACATCTCTGGCTGTGGCTTCATTTTTGGTTTGCAGCCGAATGATGATCACTATGCGGTCTTCCTGGATCGGCAGAAGGTTTTCTTCCTCATCACCGATAACACGGTCGGATTCTCCAAACCTGTTTCGCCCACCCGCGGCAACGGGAGCGTGAAATTTGATTACCCCGCAGAGGCAGATTTCACACTGATTGTTAAAGAAGCCTATGCCTATGTACTGGTGGACGGAGAGGTGATCGGTGAATATACTCTTTCACAGAGCAGAGCGCCGCGTGGGAATATAGGTCTCACCGTCCTTTCCGGGACCAACAGGGATTATGGCACCCGCTGTGAAATGACGGACCTGCGACTCTGGCTTCCAGAAGATTGATCGAGTAAATAGATTAGAATGGGACAAGCCTCCGGATCTCTTCACGGAGGCTTGTGTTTTTGTGGGAACTCCTCGCAATTAATGCAGAGTGGAGGTATCATATTGCAATTCTTTAGAGAGCCATACGGAGTTGCCTGAATGTCGAACCTCGCGCTGACGGAACTGCTCGCCAGCTATGTCCCAAAGCTGATCCAAAACAGAGTCATCGCGAACCCCGCTCCCATCGAATCGCCTGTCGCAGAGGAACTCCAGGCTGCCATTCTGTTTGCCGACATTTCAGGTTTTACGCTGCTCACAGAGCGCATGGCTGAAAAAGGACCCACGGGGGTGGAAACTCTTGCACGCATTCTCAATGAGTATTTTGGTGAACTGATCGATATCATCCACGAGTATGGCGGGGATGTGGTGAAGTTCGCTGGCGATGCGGTTATCGCGGTTTGGCCCATCGTTCCGGATCTAACCATCAACGACTCCATTTCACGGGCGGACCAGTGGCAGTGGACCATGCGCGCCACCGAGTGCGCTATCGAGGTCCATAGACGGCTTACCAATTACAAAGCCGAGGATGCCAGCCTTTATCTCAAGCTGGCGGTCAGCATGGGCAAGATCAGCACCATTCATGTGGGCGGCGTCTTCAATCGCTGGGAATTCCTGATTACGGGCAGCCCTCTGATCGAGCTGGGTATCGCGAATAATATTGCCAGAGCAGGGGACATTCTGCTTACGCCCTCCGCCTGGAAGTTGATTCGGAATGACTCTAACGCCGAGCCGATCGAATTCGAACTCCAGGATGCGATCGCCCAGGGCGGGCGCCTGGACAGCCTGAACAAACCGTCCTCCATATTCAGCCTGACAACGCCTCCGGTAATCCCCGATGGTGCCGAGAACTCACTGCGACCGTATATCCCGGGCGCTGTCATCAACCGCCTCACGGCAGGGCAGAGCAGCTGGATCGCGGAGCTCCGGCGCGTGACCGTGCTTTTTATCAATTTACCAGACCTGAATCAGGAGACCTCTCTGGAAAGCGCCCAGAGCATCGCACGTCTGATTCAGCGCTCAGTGTATCACTACGAAGGATCGATTAATAAGATCAACGTTGACGATAAGGGGATTACCATCGTTGCTGCATTGGGGCTGCCACCCTTCTCGCATGAGGATGACCCGACTCGTGGGGTGCAAGCTGCCCTCATGATCCGCAGGGAGCTCACCAACCTTCGTGTCCCCAGTTATATTGGCATTGCCACGGGACGCATCTTCTGCGGGTCGGTGGGGAATGATGCCCGCCGCGAATATACAATTATTGGCAATGCAGTTAATTTGTCGGCGCGTTTGATGGGCACAGCGAGCCTGCAGGATGAGCTGATCGCGAAATACATGGTGCCAATTCTGTGCGACCGAGTCACATTCGACAGCGCGAAAGAAGCAGTGGAATTCGAGCCGCTTCCGCCTCAACAGATCAAGGGGCGCACGGAGCCGGTGGAGGTTTTCCACGCCCGGGAGCACAAGAAGAGTATTGTTCGTTCGAAAACGGAATTAATCGGCCGCCAGGAGGAAAAAACACTAATCGCCGCCGCGTTACAGGAACTCTCGCGCGGCGCTCCACACCAGACGCTGGTGCTGCAGGGCGAAGCCGGTATCGGCAAATCACGACTGTTCGAAGACCTGATCCGTCAGGCAGAGACGTTAAATGTACAAATGTTTTCCGGGAATGGGGATGCCATCGAGAAGTCCAATCCGTACCATGCATGGCGACCCATCTTCAACAGGATTCTTGACCTTGAAGAACTGCTGGCTAGAGGCGAGCTTACAGAAGAAGCGCAATTGCTTATCGTAGATCGTGTCACGGCAAAGCTGGCAGAAGTCGACCCGGAGCTTGCACGCTATGCTCCACTTGCAGATGTCGTTTTGCCCATCTCCATCCCGGATAACGAATTGACCTCAGCCATGTCTGGCGAGATCCGCAGTGGGAATGTTCGCGAGCTATTGGCGCGTTTGCTGGCGTTTGAAGCCAGCCGGGCGCCTCTCCTGATCGTGATGGAGGACCTGCACTGGTTCGACTCGGCGTCGTGGGCGCTGCTGGTGGATGTTCAGCAAAAAGTGCGGTCCCTGTTCCTCGCCTTGAACACCCGCCCATTAGTTGACCCGATCCCGGTGCAGTTCAAGCAGATCATAGAGACACCTGGTGCACATTTGGTGAGGCTCGAAGCGATGATGCTGGACGATGTGGAAGCTCTCGTGTGCCAGCGCCTGGGTGTCAAATCTGTGCCTCCGATGATCAGCAGATTGATCCGCGAAAAGTCCGAGGGACATCCCTTCTTTGCAGAGGAACTCGCATATGCCCTGCGCGATACCGGGATTCTTGTGGTCGAAAATCAGGAATGCCGGGTCCATACGCGCTTCATGAATTTTGAAGACCTGGCGCTGCCCGATACGCTGCAGGCTGCCATTACGAACCGCATCGACAGCCTCAACCCCTCGCAGCAGTTAACCCTTAAGGTCGCCAGCGTCATCGGGCGCATCTTTGCGTTTCGTGTCCTCCAGGCGATTCATCCTATCGAAGCCGACAAATCAGCTCTTCACGATTACATGGCGACTCTCACTCGCCTGAGCCTGACGCTGGTCGAATCAGAAACGCCGGACCTTGCGTACATCTTCAAGCATGCTGTGACGCAGGAGGTGGCGTACAACCTTATGCTCTTCTCACAGCGCCGGCAGTTGCATCAGGCAGTCGCGGAGTGGATCGAAAAAAGCTACGAGAAGAACCTCGAAGCCTATTACACGCTCCTGGCTCATCACTGGTCGCAAGCCGCCGAAACTCCAGACACGCGGCGCAATGATCCTGCCCTGCGCAAGGCAGTGGAATATCTTGAGAAGGCTGGCGAACAAGCCATGCAAAATTATGCCAACCAGGAAGCCGTTCAATTTTTCAGCCAGGCACTTGAGCTGGAGAAGAAGATAGCAGGTCCGGAAGCGGCTCAGGCGGCGCGCGAGCGACGCATCCGCCGGGCAAGATGGCACAGCCGGCTGGCGCTGGCTCATTACGGACTGGGGTCGCTTCCTGATTGCAGCAGACATGTCCACGAAGCTCTGCGACTATTGGAAAACGGCATGCCCAGGTCCAGCATTCAGATCGGGTTGGGGCTGCTGCCTCAGATCATCCGGCAGGTCTTTCATCGGGCTTTTCCCACGCGGTTTATCGGCTCGGTCCAAGATGGGCCAGAGAGGGAAGTTGCTGTCGAAGTTGCGCGGCTTTATGAACTGCTGGGCAGGATCTATTTTTATTCCAACGAGACTCTGCCCATCATGTACAGCGTGGTGCGATTCACCAATGAGGCGGAAAAGGCAGGACCTTCTCCAGAGCTTGCCTCTGCCTATTCCAGTATGTCTGTACTGGCTGGCTTTGCGCAACTGCACACCCTCGCCGAAACCTACGTACAGCGCGCGCTGGCGGTTGCCCGAGAAATGAACCTGCCGTCGAACCTGATCACCGTCTATGTCGTGACCAGCGCTTATCTGCTGACGGTCGGAAAGTGGGAGGACGTGCGCTCTCGAGTGGAAGAGGCAAAGGCAATTTGTGAACAGTTGGGAGATTATCGTCAATGGGGGGATGCCACCGCCATGCTCGGAGAGAGCGCGTTTATCTCCGGCGATACATCCTACTCGATAAGCATACAGCAAGTACTCCTGGAGGATGCACGCCGCCGGCGCAATCCACTTCAGCAATGCTGGGGATTACTGGGTGTTGCTGTGAATGACATCCGCCGGGGCAAGGCGTCGGATGCACTTCCCATGCTGGAGGAGGCGCTGCGCATTTTGGAAGATACGCCCAACCTTGCCTCTTCCATTGAAACGAATGGACAGATTGCCCTGGCATACCTGCGACTGGGGCAGGAGGAAAAAGCGCTCGCTCATGCCAGGAAAGTGTTGGAACTGAGCGAAAATTTATCTCCGACCGTCTATTCCATGGATATCGGATTTTCCGGCGCCGCGGATGTCTATTTTGAATTATGGGAAAAGGCGCTTCAAATCCCAGAGCGAAAGCCCGATGCTGATAGACTCAGACTGCTTGCCGAAAAAGCCATTAAATCCCTGCAAGCCTTCCAAAAGGTCTTCCCGATCGGGCAGCCTGTTACGCCGCTTTATCGGGGCTGGTACGAATGGCTGACGGGCAAGCCCGAGGCTGCGGTCAAGTCCCTGCACCGAGGTCTCGAGGCGGCGCTGAAGTTCAATATGCTGTATGAGGAGGGGTTGATCCGTCTCAGGCTAGCTCTCTATGCCCAGGATAACCTTGATGCGCGGAAAAAGAATCTTTGGCGGGCAATTGAAATTTTTGAGAACATGGGCGCGCAGAATGAACTTCGGCTTGCCCAAGAGGAAGCACAACGATCTGGCATTTAAAAACTGATTCCGGAGGGAAAAATGACAACTGTAGTGCCTATGGGGATGGAAATACCCGGTCCTTCACCGACGCCTGTACTGGGCTGGTTGCCGTGGCTTGTTCGCTTCGCCTTTGATCCCCTGGTTTCGTTGGAAAGTCTGCGCAATCAATATGGGGATATTGTCAGGCTTGGAATCAAGAACTACGCCGCGATCATGGTCTTTGACCCCGACTACAACCGCCAGATCCTGCGCGATCCGTCGAAGTTTTACAGTTACAACACGGATCTGGTGCCGATCCCTTTCCCCAAAAACACATCGATCACTCGCGTCACGACCGGCATGCCGCTCATGAATGGTCCGCGCCATACCGATCATCGTGGCGCGCTGCTTCCTTATTTTCATAAGAAGTTTATCCTTCGTTATCATGATTCCTGTGTGGATGTGACCGAAAGGCTGATCGCCAAATGGCGCCCGAGCAGGGAAGTGAATCTGCGCGCCGAGATGGAAACCCTTGCGATGTGGCTGGCAACAGAACCTGTTCTCGGTCTTGATCCTCAACAGGAAGGCGAAGCCATCGGGAGGCAACTTGAGCGCACCATGAAGCTCGTGATGAATCCTTTTGTGCTGATGTTCCCTTATAACATCCCCGGGACTCCATTTCACACCATGATGAAAAATGCCGACGAAATGGAACGTATCGTCAGAAGGGTGATTGCGCGCAAAAAGGAGAATGGTCTAACGGGACACGACATCCTCTCCATCATGATCCAGATGCATAAAGAAGACCCCGAGCGCTTAAGCGAGCACGAACTGCTTGGACATACCACCACGATGTTCCGCGGCGGCTATAACCCGAGCGGTATGGCACTCTACTGGACGATTTTTCTGCTCAGCCAGCATCCTCAAAAAATGAAGAAAGTGATCGAAGAGCTGGATGAGTTGGTGAAGGGAGAGATTCCCACTCAGGAGGAGGTGGCAGGCATGCCTTATCTCGAGGGTGCGCTAAAAGAAGCCATGCGCCTCTTCCCCGCGGGCACCTGGACCGGGCGCCTTGCCATGCAGGATTTTGAACTGGCTTCCCACCCGTTCCCAAAAGGGACCTGGGTCCTGATGAGCCCGTATATTACGCATCGCATCCCTGAAATATTCCCGGAACCTTATAAGTTCAAGCCAGAGCGCTGGCTTTCCATTCACCCCTCTGCCTATGAGTTCATGCCTTTTTCAGGAGGTCCGCGCTACTGCATTGGCACATCGCTGGCGATGATGCAGTTGAAGATTGCTCTGACGATCCTGTTCAAGCGTTATCGGTTTACGCTGAAGCCCGGCACAAAAGTGGATTGCACGGGTTTCAATTCGATCCGCCCGAAGCACGGGCTGCCGGTGTTCCTTCACGGTTCCGGCAAGGAACACCCGGCGATCCCGTTCACGGGAAATGTAAAAAAAATCGTTGACTTTAGTTGATAAGTAGTTTCTCGCCTGCACGAGCCGTCTATCCGGTCATACCCAGCCATATCTAGGATTGTCCCACCACCTCATAGTGAAGCACGTTTGACTCGAATTCGAGCAGAAAGTTTCTATCTTCAGGATAGTATTTTGCGGCTTCCACATCTTCGCCGGCAAAGGCTTTGATGGAATCAAGATCCTTCCAGAATGTAAGCGTGATGAAGTGGGTGACAGTGCCATCGTTCCGTTCGAGGATATGAACGCTGAGGTTGCCCTTCACGGATTGATAATC
>JAICQC010000554.1 GCA_025938055.1 Anaerolineales bacterium
GTGGACTGGTACCAGGGCACAGCAGACGCCGTGCGCAAGCAGTTGTTCGAGATCCAGTCGACGGGTGCGGAGTATGTGCTGATCCTGGCGGGGGATCATCTCTATCGCATGGATTATTCCGCGATGGCAAAGTATCACTGGGAGAACCAGGCGGATATCACGGTGGCTGTCCAGCCCGTCCCCAAGAGCGAAGCCTCTCGTTTAGGAATCTTGAAGCGCGAAGCGAATGGGCGGATCTCGGCGTTCGTGGAAAAGCCAAAGGACCCTGCCGTCCAGGACCAGTTCGTGAGCCGCGATGACCCGGCGCGTCCCCTGCTGGGTTCGATGGGCATTTACATGTTCAAGACGCAGGTGTTGACCGACCTGCTCATACAGCATGTGCGGCATGATGATTTCGGGGGGGAGATCATCCCGGAAGCGATCAATTCCCATATCGTCCACGGGTTTGACTTCGACGGGTACTGGGAAGACATCGGAACCATCCGCTCGTTTTATGAAACCAACCTGCAGCTCACCAGCGCCAGCCCCCCGTTCAATTTTTATGACCCCAGATCTCCGATTTACACGCATGCCCGCTTCTTGCCGGGCTCCACGGTAGAAGATAGTAAGCTGAAGGACGTACTGATCGCGGAAGGCTGCCGCATCCGCAAGGCGGAGATCACTCATTCCATTGTGGGGATTCGCAGCCAGATCGCCGAGGGGACGCTGATCAAGGACAGCATCCTGATGGGCGCTGATTATTACCAGGTAGAAAAACCGCGCGGCAATCTTCCTATCGGCATTGGCAGGAATTGTCATATCGAGTGCGCGATCCTGGATAAAAATGTGCGGATTGGCGATGATGTTGTAATCAAACCCTTCCCGGTGAATAGAGACATCGATAAAGACCTTTACTTTGTGCGCGACGGAATTGTGGTAATCGCAAAGAACACGGAGCTTCCCTCCGGCACACGCATCGAGCCTGCGGCATAATGCAGCTTGTCTTTTCTCTGATACTATTTTGCTAGAAGAATACTGTTGCCTTCCATGGGGAGAGTAGACACCGCGCCAACGAAGAGAGTATCGGGGAGGTGCTGCTGGACTCGTTTTAATTGATAGATCACAACTCCGATCCGCTTTTAGGAGAAATTGGATGACGCTTGAAACCAATGGTAATGTCGAACCTTCTCGTAGTGTTTTAGAACAGGTGGAGCAGCATGAACAGGAATGGCATGCCCTTGAAACCAAAGAGGTATTGGACTATCTGGGAGTGCAGGGAGATGGTCTGACCACGGCGGAAGCGAAAAAGCGGCTGGAGCGTTTTGGGCCTAACCAGTTGAAGGAAGCAGCGCGCCCCACCTTCTGGCAAACCCTGTGGGAACAGCTGAAAAGTTTTGTTGTGATTCTCTTGATCGTTGCCTCCGTGATCTCGGCCCTGCTGGGAGACTACGTCGAAGGCGCGGCGATCATGGCGATCGTTGTGCTGAACGCTGTGTTGGGAATCGTACAGGAGCGCCGGGCAGAGGAAGCGCTGGCAGCTCTCAAGAAACTGGCCGCACCAGACGCGCAGGTCATGCGCGATCGCCGGCGGGTTTCGGTTCCTGCCTATGAGCTTGTGCCAGGCGACCTCGTGTTCCTGGAAGCGGGCAACTTCATCCCCGCCGATATACGCCTGTTGGAAGCTGTGAACTTGCGCGTCGAAGAGGCTTCGCTCACCGGCGAATCGCTTGCCGTGCAAAAGAATGCTGCAACGGTCCTGGAGAAAAACGTTCCGCTCGGGGACCGTAAGAACACCACGTTTATGGGGACGGTCGTTTCCTATGGACGAGGACGCGGTGTTGTCACGAACACTGGCATGCGCACACAGCTTGGTCTCATCGCGACCATGCTCCAGAGCGTGGAAACCGAAGAGACTCCTCTCCAGCGCAGACTGGACCAGCTGGGCAAATCCTTGAGCGTAGCATCGCTCTTTCTTGTGGCAATTGTCTTCATTGTCGCCATCATCAATTCCACTAACGTCAATGAGCTATTTATAAATCCGCTCGGCTATATGCAGGAATTTGCCGTGGAGATCACCGATGTATTTATTATTGCGATCAGCCTGGCGATTGCGGCAGTGCCAGAGGGACTCCCGGCAGTGGTAACGATCTCCCTCGCCATTGGCATGCGCGAGATGATCAAGCGCCACGCGCTCATCCGAAAGCTGTCGTCAGTGGAGACGCTGGGGTCAGCCACCGTGATCTGTTCCGATAAAACCGGGACGCTGACACAGAACGAGATGACGGTTACGCGGCTATGGGCAGATGGACAGTTTATCGAGGTTACAGGCAAAGGGTACGTCCCCAAAGGCGATTTTTTGGTTGATGGAGAAAAGATCGAAATATCCAACTACCCCGCGGCGCGGACAACTCTGTGGCTTGGGGCTTTAAATAATGATGCTTCCATCGAAACAACCGGTGAAAAGGATTCGCAACAGACCTATCGCATTGTTGGCGACCCAACAGAAGGTGCCTTATTGGTCGCCGCGGCGAAAACGGGGGCAGCTTATGTAAAAATCAAGGAGGCTTATCCCCGAGAGCACGAAATTCCCTTCGACTCTGA
>JAICQC010000461.1 GCA_025938055.1 Anaerolineales bacterium
ATACCGCGCGTTCGGCAACTTTCAAAGGCGGGCGGGTCAACTCCCGACAAGTTGCACGTATGCAAAAGCGGCTCGGGCCTCTTAACGGGGTAACCAAAATCGTCGTGACGCATCATCCCTTTGATTTGCCTGAGGCTTATCCGGATAAAGCCTTGGTCGGTCGCGCCCGCAGAGCGATGCAGCACCTTGCCGGCTCAGGCATCGATCTGTTTCTCGCCGGTCATCTGCATATCGGCTTGAGCGAACCGACGGCTTTGCGCTTTCATATAAGCGGACGCTCGCCGTTGATGATCCAGGCCGGCACGGCTCTATCATCGAGGGTTCGGGGTGAGGCAAACTCCTTCAATGTCATCCGTATTCAACATCCCAATATCTCGGTGAGCCGGCTGACCTGGAGAGCCGATCTGAAGGTGTTTGTTTCCACTCATGCCGACTATTTTCGCCACTCCGAGGCAGGTTGGGCGCGTGGCAGCAAATTGGATTTCGTCGAGCCCGAAGAATGACCGCCGATAGGTATATCTGCCACTCATCTGATTGCTCAACCGCGCATCCCTTGGGTAGATACTGTATACTATATACAGCGTGGATGCCTCAGGTAATGAAATGATCTGAATCCGTCACAGCTTTCGGATCGGTAGACCTTTTGCCGCCTGTCCGAACGGGTCTGTCGCGAACCAATCCCGTAATTACTTATTGATACGAAGAAGGAAGCATGGAACTTGCAACCGAACAAACCGGCGCGGCGCGCCTTTCAGAAGAGGTGGCGCGCCGCCGAACCTTTGCCATCATCTCGCACCCCGATGCAGGCAAGACGACCCTCACAGAGAAACTTTTACTGTATGGTGGCGCTGTAGAGACGGCGGGTGCCGTGCGCGCAGGTAGGAATCAGCGCCATGCCACCTCCGACTGGATGGACTTAGAGCAGGAGCGAGGCATTTCGATTACTGCAAGCGCCCTGGAGATCGAGTACCAGGGATTCCGGCTCAACCTGTTAGACACGCCCGGCCACCAGGATTTCAGCGAAGATACCTACCGCACTCTCATGGTCGCGGATAGCGCAGTCATGGTGCTCGATAGCGCCAAAGGGATCGAAGCTCAAACAGAGAAGCTTTTCCAGGTGTGCCGGATGCGCGGCATTCCGATCTTGACCTTTATCAACAAGCTGGATCATTTCGGGCGGGATCCTTTGGAACTGATGGACGAGATCGAACGGGTTTTGGGAATCGCGACGGCGCCAATCAACTGGCCCATCGGCATGGGATCGACATTCCAAGGCGTATATGACCTGCAACATCGCCGGGTTCTCCAGTTCGAAAGGACCGAGCGCGGGCAGTGGCGAGCCCCGGTCGCGGTCAGAAGCCTGGAAGACCCATCGCTCCCTGCGCTCTTGGGCGAAACGCTCAGTGGTGAGCTGCGTGAACACATTGCGCTTCTGACCGGAGCAGGCAACGCCTTTGACCAACGGCGGTTTCTGGCAGGAGATCTGACACCTGTCTTCTTTGGCAGTGCGCTCAATAATTTCGGTGTCGAACCGTTTCTCGATGCGCTCTTGAATCTAGCGCCTGAGCCCAGCGCGTTTGAGAAGAACGGAACTGTGCTTCAGCCCAGGAACGAATCCTTCACCGGATTTGTTTTTAAGATCCAAGCCAATATGGATCCGCGGCATCGTGACCGGATGGCCTTTCTACGCATTTTATCCGGTCGTTTTGAAAAAGATATGACGGCGTATCACTCCCGGTTGCAGCGGGAGGTGCGGCTAACGCGAGCGTACCGGATCTTTGCCCGAGAACGGGAGCCGGTGCGTGAGGCGTTTGCCGGCGATATCATCGGCGTCATCAATCCGGGTCTGTTCGTTATTGGCGACACAGTAACCACGGGAGAGCCGGCGGAGCTCATTGATATCCCGCGTTTTCCCCCGGAGCACTTCGCAGTTCTCGTTAACCAAGAGATTGTTCGTTATAAGCAGTTCCACAAGGGATTGTCACAATTGGAGGAAGAGGGCGCGGTCCAGGTCCTGTATGCCGCAGGGAACGCCCGCCGCGAGCCGATTCTCGCGGCGGTGGGAGCCCTACAGTTCGATGTCGTTTTGGCTCGCTTACGGCAAGAGTATGGTGTTGAGGCCGGAATTGAGCGACTGCCATTCACATGTGCTCGCTGGATCAAGGGCCAAAGCATAGAGCGAATGACTCTGGGCAGTGGCGTATTGCGCTGCCGCGACCACAACGGCGAGACGGTGGTGCTTTTCGCGTCCGATTGGCATCTTGAATATTTTCGCAAAGAGAACCCGGATATTGAAATTGTCACGCTGGGCTCGCCCTGGATGACCAAAAACTAAAACACACCATGCGTTACGCGCCGGCTTCACTAACGATCCGCGCTATGCGCCAGAACATCGTATCGGTAAAGTAGCAGCCTTGATGAAAGCAAAATACCCTGCGATTAAATTTGTCATGCAGGGCGAAAGTCAGGGTCTGTGAAAGCTGGATTGAACTTCATCCTGGAAAAGCAGGCCAGTCGATCCAAGGCACGGGCGGCAAAGTTCTTCACCCTTCATGGCGGGGTCCAAACTCCGATCTTCATGCCTGTCGGAACCCAGGCAACCGTCAAAGGCCAGACACTCGACAATTTGAAGGCGGCTGGCGCGCGGGTGCTTCTGGTCAATACCTATCACTTGCTGCTTCGCCCCGGGGCTGATGTTCTGAAGAACTTCGGCGGCATTCACAGCTTCATGAATTGGCATGGGCCGGTGCTCAGCGACTCCGGCGGATTTCAGATCTTTTCTTTGCCGCGCTTCAGAGAGATCAACGAAGAAGGCGCTCGTTTTCAAAGTTACGTCAACGGAGAGTCTTATCTCCTGTCGCCTGAATCGAGCATCGAGATGCAGAAAGCGATCCGCAGCGATATCATGATGGCTCTCGATGTGTGCATCCCTGCAACGGCGCCCTATGCTCAAGCTCAATCCGCGATGGAGATCACCCATGATTGGGCCCGGCGTTCGCTGCGCGCCAGAGGCGATTCGGGTCAAGCCCTGTTTGGAATTGTTCAGGGCGCCTGCCATGCCGATCTCAGGATCATCAGCGCCGAATTCTCGAGCAGTCTTCCCTTTGACGGACTGGCCATTGGAGGTTTGGCAGTAGGCGAAACTCATCGCGAGCGCTACGATGTGACGGCGCTGGTCACAGAACGACTGCCGGAGAGTCTCCCTCGTTATCTCATGGGGGTGGGGACGCCGATCGACATTCTCGAGAGCGTTCATCGCGGCGTCGATATGTTCGATTGTATCATTCCCTCTCAGCTGGCCCGCCGGGGAGTGGCGTTCACGTCGCGAGGCAAGCTGCAGATGCGCCGGTCGGTGCACAAGTTTTCACAGGAACCGTTGGATACTCGGTGCGATTGCAGCAGTTGCCAACAGCATTCGCGCGGCTACATCCACCATCTCATCAAGTGCGACGAGGTTTTAGGGTGGCATCTTCTAGGCGTTCACAACATGACTTTCTATCAGCGCCTTATGAGCGAAATGAGAAAGAGCATTTTGGCTGATGACTTTCTCTCTTATTACGAGACTAAACGATTCG
>JAICQC010000064.1 GCA_025938055.1 Anaerolineales bacterium
CCGCTTGAAGTCTTCGGAGCGGGTCAGACGGAACTTTCTCTGCACCCGTTGCCTCGAACTGCTCTATTTAAGTTTCCGCCTACCAGCGGACTTTCTTAACGTGCTTGTTGGCAGTCACCGTTAATTGATGGCGGCCGCGCAGACGGCGTCGCTTCAGAACAGCGCGCCCATCCGCAGTTGCCATGCGCTTGCGGAAACCATGCACGCGCACACGGCGGCGGATCTTTGGTTGATACGTACGTTTAGGCATTCTTCGTTCCTCACTTTGAAAATAATGGCGCAGTAAGGCGGGGTTCGCGGGGCGTTCCGCCACAGCTTATCATTTTAAAATTGTCAGGCTTTCAGCCTGACACACAATAGGCATGACATTATACCGTAGGGCTTCCGATTCGGTCAATTTGGATTTACTGCTGTTTCCGCTTTCCGTCCCGCATGGGATAGACGGGAAAAGCCAGGAGGTCTGAGAGTCGCTGTGCGCCTTCCGGGCTGGCCACCGCGATGATCTCATCATGCGCCTCTAATGTGCTGTCGCCCCGCGGCAGGGTCATGACGCCATCACGAATAATGGCGGCGATCACACAGTGAGCCGCCAAGTCCATATCCTTCAGCGGGGTACCGATCGCCTTGGCGCCCGGAGGTACCTTTTCCTCGATCACCGAATAGCGCCCGCGGCGGATTTTGAAGATGGTCATCATGTCGCCGAGCGACATCTCCTCCTGGATGAGGTGCGCGAGGACATCCGCCGAGTTCAGCGCCACATCCACATGGAAGTTTTCGTTGAACAGCCAGGCATTATTGGGGTTGTTCACGCGCGCGATGGTGCGGGGAACCTCGAACGAGGTTTTACTCAGATAACAGATGGCAAGGTTTGCCGAATCATTACTGGTGACCGCAGCTACTGCGTGGACATCCCGAATGCCCGCGGCTTCGAGAACGCTTGGGTCCACCGGGTTTCCTTCATAGATTACCTCGGTGGGCAGTTCCTGGTGCAGGTGGCTCAGCAGCTCAAGTCGGTTTTCGACCAGACGAACCTTGTAATGCTGGTTGACCAACAGGCTTGCAAGGCGCACGCCTGTGCGACCTCCGCCTGCAATTAATACATTCATTCATGCCTCCCTGTTCCGGGAAAGGCGCGCCGTCAATGCGCCGATGCCCTCGAACGTGGAACTGACATCAAGCATGTCGCCCGTTTCGAGTTTCATATCGGGCTCGGGCAGGGATGATCTTCCGGCACGCGATAAAGCGACCGGGTAACACTGACCAAGAGGCTCCAGCAATTCGCCTAGAGTCCGTCCATTCCACTCTTCCGGGATCTGCACTTCATAGACTTCCACCTCGCCGTTTCCGGCTGAATAGACCATCCGCTGGGAGGGGTTCATCAGCAATTCCTCCACGCGCTGTGCACCCCAGGAAGTGGAACCAACACTCTGTAAGCCGAACGCCTCGATCACCGTGCGCAGGTTCGGGTCGTAGTTGCGCGCGACCACATTGGGGATGTTATATATCGTTCGTGCCGCGTGAGCCACAACCGCGTTCAACGTATCTGAATTCGTGACCGCCGCGATTCCATCCGCCTCACGGATTCCGGCGCGCTCCAGCACCCCTTCTGCCAGCCCCTCGCCTTCCAGGGTGCGCCCGCGGAAATCAGGGTGGAGGCGATTGAACGCCTCCCTGTTGACATCCACCACGACAATGCTGTGGCCCCTGCTGAACAGGTGGTAGCACAGTTCAGAGCCCACGCGTCCACAACCAACAACGATAAAGTTCATAGGAGCGACTCCTTTTTAATACCCTTGAATCATTGCCATGACCATACGAGCCTCTGCCCAGGGTTGAAAATATGCGGCAGGAAAATCCTTTGCCGCCTCATGATTAAAGTTTGATTGGTTTCAGGGGTTAGCATTTATTCTCTTGCACAAAAACACCCTCGCACAAAGGGAGGAGCAACCACGATTATAGTCCCGTTATAGAGCTTTAAGCATGCCTATGAGACCTGGTACGGGACTTCGGTAATGACCACTCCCGGCGTCGTCAGCAACTCCCGCCGGAGCAGTTCGGCGGTCTGCATATGCAGGACGTTATGGGCTTTTTTGACAGGGACAAAATGCGGAACTACGATGGTAATCGTTTCGTTGGACTGGCGGCTGGCAAGGATCTCTTCGATGTACCCCAGCAGCGGCTCCAGAAAGAGACGATACGGCGAATCCACGATGACAAGGCGGGTGCCTCTTCCCCACTTCTCCCATTTCCTGCGAACCTTTTCTGTGTCCTCCGGTTCCAGCGAGATGTGAACGGCTGTGATGTCATCCGATAACATGCGCGCGTAGCGGAGTGCAGCCAGCGTGCCCTGATGGACATTGCTGATAGGGACGAGCACGCGGTGGCGCACGCTGTACGGCGGCGGCTCACCAAAATTCTCAAGCGAGAGACGCCTGGCAACACTGGAGTAATGACGGCGAACCCAGAGCAGAATGCTGATAAAGATGGGAGTGATGACCAGGACAATCCAGGCGCCATCCATAAACTTGGTTACGATGAAGACGACCATGACAACCGCGGTACAAACCGCCCCAAAGCTGTTTGCGATCATCTTCCACAGCCATTTTTCATCATATTTCAAGGATTGTGCAGAGCTCGCGGAGCCGTTTTCGTTTTTGAGTCGACCGGCGCGCCGCCACCGGCGCGCCATGCCTATCTGGGCAAGGGTGAAACACAGGAAGACGCCGATCGCATATAACGGGATTAACCGGGTAACACTTGCCTGAAAGAGAATAATTAAGATCGAGGACGCCAGTCCGAGCGCGACAATGCCATAGGAATACACAAGCCGGCTGCCGCGGTAGTTCAACTGGCGCGGCATGAACCCGTCACTGGCAAGTTTTGCGCTCAAGCGCGGGAAGCCGGCGAAGGAGGTATTGGCAGCAGGGATCAAAATGAAGGTCGTCCCGGCAATAGCAAGCAGGTAGAACAATCCCTGTCCATCGAAGACTGTGCGTGCCATCTGTGAAATCACTGTCTCTTTCTCAGATGGAACTGCCTGGATCTCACGAGTGAGGAAGGAAATTCCCAGAAACAACAGGCTCAGGATGGAAGCCAGCCAGGTCAGAGTAATGACGGCATTGCGGCTGCGAGGCTCCTTGAAGGCCGTGATGCCATTGGAAATTGCCTCCACCCCTGTAAGCGCCGTAGTCCCACTCGAAAACGCGTGCAGAATAAGAAACAAGGAAATACCCGACACCATTTCACCGGCATGTTCGATCTCCGGCGGGTCAACGACCGTTCCGAGCGATCCAGCGATCAGGCGGAACAAGCCGGTGCCAATCGTAATGAACATAATGATGATAAAGAAGTAGCTGGGGATGGCGAATGCCGTGCCGGATTCCCGCATGCCGCGCAAGTTCACAACCGTAATCAGGGCCACAAACACCACACAAAGGGGTATGCGATACTCGAAGAGCTGCGGGAAGGCAGAGACAATCTGCGCGACACCTGAGGAGATGGATACCGACACGCCCAGGACGTAGTCCATTAACAAGACAGATGCCGCGACCAGAGCGGGGAACTTGCCCAGATTATCGTATGCGACCACATAGGCGCCACCCCCGCCGGGATAAGCATAGATGATCTGCTGGTAGGAGACAACCACAATGAAAAGCAGCCCCACAATCACAATGGAAATTGGGAAGACGTAGCCGAAAGCCAGCGTCCCTGCGGCAGCAAGGATAACGAGCATCTCCTGGGTGGCATACGCAGTGGAGGAAAGCGCGTCGGAAGCGAATACAGCGAGACCCACCCCTTTACCGATGCTCTCATGTTCAGCATCCGCGGTGGAAAGCGGGCGTCCGATCAGGTATTGACCGATGTTGCGAGCTGGCTGAATCTCTGTGGTGCGATGGATTAAAGAATGATCTGGGTTATCTTTAGAATCAATCATGAATTATGATACCAAGCCTTCGCAGTGACTGAAGGCATTGTATTATAAACCGATTTGATATATGGAATGCATGGTAATCCCCACTACAGAAGTGAAGACTTGACCCATTCAGCACCCCTCAACATCGGATGTAATGTCGTTTTGCATCGTTCCTGTATATGAGAGTTAACGATGGCTTTCGCCACTTTGTTTCGGCACACTTAAGCCAGAGTCTTTCAAAAGGTATAATGAATTCGATAAATATGCGAGGTTTCCGTTTTCTTTCGCGATTCTGGCGATACCTGCTAGCCTTTTTGCTGATTGCCTCCGTTACAGCCATATTCTTTACATTGCGCACTGTGCTCGACACTACCTTGATCGCTTTGCTTTATTTGATGCCTCTGGGAATGGTAACCGCCCTATGGGGACTGGGACCCGGCATTACCAGCGCATTGATTACCTTCCTCGCATTAAACTATTTTTTCATCCAACCCTATTACACCTTCGTCGTTCATCGACCTACGGATATTGTTATTTTGGTGGTATTTCTCTTGGTAGCTGTGGTGATCAGCCAACTGATGGGACGGGCACAGGCCGGACTCGCCGCGGCTACAGCTCGTGAACGTGAAGCCACACAGCTCTATGAACTTAGTACTGCGTTGACAGGCTCGCATGATGAACATGCCATTGCACAAATTCTTGCCAGGCAGGTTCGTGCGGTTGCAGAAAGCCAATATATTGAGATCACCATCATCAGTGCAGATTCCCTGGCTTATCGATTGCCTCAGATAAATCGACCAGCTCGTGCACCCGAACTGATTGTTCCAATTGAAGCCGCGCGCGGCGTGCTCGGTGAGATCCGGCTTTGGAGGACAACGCCACCCATATCATCCAGTGAGAAGCGGTTACTCCAGACGTTCGCGAGTCAGGGCGCGTTGGCGTTGGAACGCGCCTGGCTCGCCCAGGCGGAATCCCGTGCGCGCGTCCTCGAAGAGAGCGATCAGTTGAAGTCTGCAATTCTATCCTCTGTTTCGCATGAGTTGCGCACGCCGCTTTCCACCATCAAGGCTGCCGCGTCGAGCCTGCGCGGCAAGGAAGTGAACTGGGATTCCCCCGCACGCGCAGAGCTAGTTGCTGCGATTGACGATGAGGCTGACCATCTAAATATACTCGTAGGAAATTTGCTCGATATGTCGCGCATCGAATCGGGTGCACTCAAGCCGAAGCGCGAGTGGAATATTTTGTCTGAGATCGTTGGCAGTGTGCTGGCGCGCATGAAGCATCTTACTGTGGAACATAACCTTGAGATTGACGTACCCGAGAGCCTGCCGCTTGTTGCTGTGGACTATGTACAGATGGAACAGGTGTTTACCAATCTCGTAAGCAACAGCATAAAATATGCTCCTGTAGACACAGTGGTGGGTATTCGCGCCTGGGCGAAAGATGAATTCATCCTTGTTCAGGTAAGCAACCAGGGTCCACAAGTACCTCCGGAAGATCTGGAACGGATCTTCGATAAATTTTACCGGATAGCCGCTAAAGATCGAGTGACCGGGACAGGGTTGGGACTTTCAATTTGTAAAGGAATTGTCGAAGCGCACGGTGGACGCATCTGGGCTGAAAACATTCCCCGTGGCTTGGCGTTCAACTTCACCTTTCCTCTTACCTGGGATGGCGCAACGCCTCCTCAGCTTCCGATCGATACAGAGGCTGAATGAGCAACGCGCCGCATATCCTTGTCATCGACGATGAGCCGCAAATCCTGCGCGCCATGCGAACTATTCTTACGGAGAAGCAGTTCAAGATCACGACTGCCAGCCGGGGCGAAGAAGGACTGGCTCTTGCCGCTGCAAGCGAGCCGGATCTCATTATTCTCGATCTGGGTTTACCGGATATGGATGGTGTGACCGTCTGTGCACGCCTGCGCGAATGGACTCGAATCCCGATCATTATTCTTTCTGTACGCGATAATGAGCGCGATAAAGTAGCTGCCCTGGATACAGGTGCAGATGATTACCTTACCAAACCATTTAGCATCGAAGAATTACTGGCGCGCGTACGCGTAGCTCTACGTCACTCTGCAAGCAACAAAAGCGCGCAGGGTGCGCAAAGTAAAGAGGTAAAGGCTGGGCCAATCACCATTGATCTTGCCTGGCATATCGTCAAACGCGGCGAGGAGGAAATCAAGCTGACAGGCACCGAGTACAAGCTACTTGCCTATATCGCCAGCAATCATGGTCGCGTGCTGACTCATCAAAGCATTCTCACTCACGTTTGGGGACCCGCCGATGCAAACCACACAGAGTACCTGCGCGTCTATATGCGCCAGCTCCGCAAGAAACTTGAAAACGATCCTGAACGCCCGCGATTTATCATCACCGAACCTGGGATTGGCTATCGTTTTATGGCAGATGAATAGGCTAATGTCATTGCGAGCGTTTTTCGCGAAGCACCCCTCGATAAGATTTTCCCATTTATAGGGAGATTGCTTCGGGCTTCGTTCTCGTAATGACATGAATAGACGGGATGTTTTTCGTCACTGAATTGCCACAACCTATCTCAAAAATACTTTTTTGTCATTGCGAGGACGCTTCGCGGTTCTTCCCGACGAAGCAATCTCTTACGCTATTTTCATAGGCAATTTCTTGTGAGATTGCTTTGCTCCGCTCGCAATGACGGTAGTGCGGGTGTTTTTGAGATAACTTGTAGTTAAGTTTTTCTTAACCTGCCCCGGAAACGGGGCGTTTTTATTTGTTCTTTATGCAATTGGTCGATTTCTTTGTCACCATTTTATGCTGGCTTGTTAGGATGATGGGTGTACATGAGGTCACTATGAACAAACTTGATACAAAATTTCAAAATGGTTCTATCTCTATCTCTCCCGCTTCCTATTCGGACATTGAGCTTGCTCACCGTTTAATTGTCCTTGTCCCTGATGGTGATTTAGACTATGCAGCCGCAACGCGGAGAGTTTGGAAGTTGGCAGATGACTCGGGAGCAGACATCCTGTTCATCAGTTTATACACAGATATATCACGGGAATCCAGTCTTCGTCGTCAGTTGGTCATGATGACGGCAATGATCCAGGATGGGAATGTCGAAGCCGAAGCGAAGGTTGAGTTTGGAAACAACTGGGTGGATATTGTAAAGTTCAACAGGCAACCGGGCGATATGGTTGTGTGTTTTGCAGAACAACGCGCGGGGCTTTTATACAGGCCGTTAAACCAAATCCTGCGGTCGAATCTGAATATCTCCATATACATCCTTTACGATTTATATCCACAAAGTCCATCGCTATCCCCTAAGCTTTTCCTAGTGACATTGTGGATAGGTTTCATGACCATTATTGGAGGGTCATTCCTGCTTCAAATTCGAATTATCACTTTCTCGTCAGATTGGGGACAAAGCACCCTGTTGATATTTTCAATTATCGCTGAGCTTTGGCTCATCTGGGTTTGGAACAACTTATTCAGTTGATTTCCTTCTATCCTATCGCATAATGGAAAATTAAACTCTAAAGGTAGATCAATGTTAACATCTGAAAATAATCAAACCGAAATCATCCGGCGGGAAAGCGATTACCAGCCCCCTCGCTCCTTAAGCCACTGGCTCATTGGAAGGCCTCTATCCACGGCCGACGCGCCGCACCAAACGATTGGTAAATCCATCGGATTAGCTGTCTTCGCCTCCGATGCCTTATCGTCCACAGCGTATGCTACGCAGGAAATTATGGTTATTCTTGCAGTTGCCGGTACGATGGCGTTTGGGTATGTTTTCCCTATCTCATTAGCCATTGTGGCGCTGATGACCATTGTTACCATCTCCTATGAGCAGACGATTCACGCCTATCCCGGCGGCGGCGGCGCATACATCGTTGCCCGGGACAATCTCGGCGAAACATCGGCTCAAGTAGCTGGTGCAGCTCTGCTTACGGACTACATCCTCACGGTGGCTGTATCCATTTCTGCGGGTGTCGCCCAAATTACCTCAGCATACCCTGAGCTCTTCCCCTATCGTGTTTGGATTTCATTAGGCGCCGTATTCCTCATTATGCTGATCAATCTGCGCGGGGTAAAAGAATCCGGCATGGCGTTTTCCATACCAACCTATTTTTTCATCGTGATGCTTTTTATAACAGTTGGAACTGGTTTGATACGCTATGTCACTGGAACATTGGGCGTTGTTGTTGACCCGCCGCACCTTGAAGTTGAGAGTGTAGTTTCAGCTATCACACCTTTTCTTCTTCTCCATGCGTTCTCAAGCGGTACAGCCGCTCTGACCGGGATTGAAGCCATTTCGAATGGAATCACTGCTTTTAAAGAACCGCGCAGCCGTAACGCAGGTATTACGCTCATTTGGATGGCAGTAATCCTTGCTGCACTGTTTTTGAGCATCTCCTTCCTGTCCAGTCACATTGGCGCAATTCCATCGGAATCGGAAACCGTAATCTCCCAGCTTGGTCGTACGATTTTCGGAGGACGCGGTATTCTATATTTGCTTGTTATTTCTGCTACGACGGTTATTCTTATTATGGCGGCGAATACTGCTTTTGCTGACTTTCCGCGCTTGAGTGCACTCGCTGCACAAGACGGCTTCTTACCTCGTCAATTGACCTTCCGCGGCAGTCGTCTTGTTTATTCCAACGGAATTATCACGCTTTCGATCATTGCATCAATCCTGATTGTTATCTTCAAAGCCAGTGTGACTTTGTTGATTCCCCTCTATGCTATCGGCGTGTTCCTTTCCTTTATGCTTTCACAGACGGGCATGGCGCGCCGCTGGTGGAAGATCGGTCATTTGAAAGATGGTCAAGAAATTATTGAGCAAGGTTCGACACTCAAATATGAGCCGGGCTGGAAATACAAAATGCTGATAAACGGTTTCGGTGCGTTCTGTACAGCCATTGTGATGGTCATATTTGCGGTAACGAAGTTCCGTGAAGGCGCCTGGATCGTACTGATTATTATTCCACTGCTTGTTAAAATTTTCTTTACTATTCACCATCATTACAAAGACCTGGCATCTGATCTTTCGTTAAATGAGTTTAAGGGATTGCCCTCGCGTCAGACGCGGCACCGCGTGATTATGCCGGTGAGTGGAATTCACCAGGGCGCTCTGGAAGCGCTGCGCTATGCAAAGCTGCTTTCAGATGATGTAACTGCCGTCCACATTTCGATTGACCCTGAGGAGACCGAGAAGGTTCAGAAAAAATGGGAAACGTGGGGAGAAGGAACACGGCTGGTCATTCTCAATTCTCCTTTTCGTCTCTTTATTGAACCTTTGCTTGAGTACATTGAAGAGATGATTGATAACCGCCAGCCGAACGAAACGATTACCATTGTTGTTCCGCAGTTCATCCCGGCAAAACGCTGGCACCGTGCCTTGCATATGAACACTGCAGATGTTCTACGCCAGGAGTTGTTATCAAAACCTGGGATCGTTGTTACGGACGTTCCCTATCAAATGATAAGGAATTGAAGAAATAGGTCTTATGAATTTTGTTGTGAGTGGATAGCGGAAGAATCAAATCTCCTCTACGGAACACGCTGGGCTTCCCTGGGCTGTACCAGTGGGATTTGCAAATAAAAAGTGCTTCCCCTGCCGGGTTCACTCTCCACCCGGACGTTTCCGCCGTGACGCTCAGCAATGGATTTCACGATCGCCAGCCCCAAGCCAGTGCCGCGCTGTACCAGCGCTTCGCGGTTGGTGCCGCGATAGAACTTTTCAAACAAGCGCGTCCGGTCTTTCTCAGAAATACCAATGCCGCTGTCCTGCACGGCAAACGTCAACTCAGAGGCAGAGGTCTGAAGGCGGATTGTCACCTCGCCCCCCTGAGGCGTGTATTTGAGCGCATTTTCTACGAGGTTATAAAGAGCCTGCTGCAAGAGTGCACCATCTGCGTCGATGGCGTGGGGCAGATCCTTGGGGATTTCCACGCCAAGGGAAATCTGTTTCTGCTTCGCCTGCATTTGCAGGGAACCTGTGACACGTTCAAGGATATCCAGCACGGATACGTTCTCCACCTGCAAGCCCACACCAAAATCGATGCGGCCAAGGTCGAGCAGGTTATTGACAAGCTTCGACATGTTATCCACGCCCTGCACGATCATCTTGATATAACTCTTTTGCTGTTCGTTCAACGCACCTGCCATTTCGAGCATGGTGGCATAGCCGCGCATCAGCGTCAGCGGCGAACGCAGGTCGTGACTGACGGTGGAAACAAAGTCAGACTTTAACGTATCGATCTCTTTGAGCTGGGTCACATCGCGCAGAATGCAGACGCGACCAACCGTTTTGCCGTCGGCAGTCATAGGGGATGCCATCGCGAGATAGGTCTTCCCATCGGCTGTACTGATCTCTGCAGAATGCCGCTCGGTAGATGACGCCTGCAGGAGATCCCTCAAGCCCTCCACCTGGACCGTTTTCTCAAAATCTGGTCGTTCGCCGCGGCGAATGGTGACGCCAAACACATGTCCCGCCGCCGGGTTTGCGAGGATAAGGCGGTTCGACGCATCGGTAACGAGGACAGGGTCCGGCGTGGAGTTGAGGATCGCTTCCAGCTGACGGCGGCTCAACTCCACAGTGAGGAACAGGCGGATATTTGCAACTGCCAGCGAAGCCTGGCTTGCCAGCGTGGTAATAAAGCGCAGGTCTGCTTCGGAGAAGACGCGCTGTTTGTTGTAAGCTGCCCACAGAACGCCATAATACCGGTTCTCATGCCGCAATGCGAGCGCGATCAAAGATTCAGGATAAGGGAGGTTAGGGTCCAGCACCAGGCCGCGGGTACGCGAAAGAGTCGCCATCACGATGCGCTCCTGTTGTTCGGCAAGTGCCAGGATCTGCTGATCCAGATGCATGTACACGTCCTGCTCGATGCCATCTGCAAACCGGACCGGGGTTTCCACAGGCGTCGGGAGCATCTCTCTCAGGAGGACGATACGCGCTGAGCTCGCGCCGTTGGCAACAACCGCTTCGAGCACAGGCTGAAGCGCTTCGGCGAGGGTCAGACTGGAGGCAACGCCCTGGCTGGCGATCAGGAGACGGTTAAGGTCCTGGAGGCGCGCCTGCAAGCTGACGCGCATTTGCTCGAAGGCGCGGCGCAGTTCGCTGACCTCATCCTCACCGTTCACATTCAACGGGCGGTCCAACTGTCCTGTTGCAAGATAGGATGCCTCGGTGGCAAGGCTTTGCAGCGACCCCGTCACCGTGCGCAGGTTGACCCGCAGGGAGATCAACGCGACCAGTCCCAGCAGGATGATCATCAGCGAGATCGGCAGGGCGATATTGATGGCAAGCTGCTGCGTTTCCTGCGCGGGAATGGTGAGCACAACCGCCCAGGGATGACCCGTGACCGGCTGATAATAGACCAGTTGGCGCGTGCCCATCGAGGCGGTCTCATCGAAGAATGCCGGCTGGTCACTGGTTTGCCCTTCGTACGCCATCCAGTTTTGTGCGGCTTCTGAGTGATAGACGATCACCCCATCCGCAACCAGTATCCCCGTTCCATTGGCTCCCGCCAGGCTGTTGAGGTTGTTGACCAGCGGACGCGTGTACGGATTCGCGTTCAGGTACGTACGCCCGATCAGTACATACTGCTCCTCTCCGCTCTGTGGTATGGCTGCCAAAAAGGAGACGCCTGCCGCATCACCTTCCGTCAGCGGCGGGACGGTATAGACCTGGTTTGGCACACCCTGTTGTGCCAGCACCAGAGCGTCCTCCTCGGGGCGCGTGATCTCGAAGGCAGGCTCGTCCGGGTACGCTGCCAGCAAAGTTTTCGCCTGTGCATCGTACAAGACCAGTTGACTGAAATACGGAATGGACCGGCTGTGCTCAGCGAGAATGGACGAAAGATCCGCAGCCTCGTTAGGGTCGTGGAAACGTGGATCACTCGCGATCTGTAAGGCAAGGTTCTGCCCGGTCTCAAGAAAGAACGGTACGTTTTGAGCCGCGAGTTCCGCCGAGCTCTTAAGCCGGTCCCGTAATAAACTTCGAGCTGCAGCGCCCGCGATCAGCCAGTCGCCGATCAACAACGTAAGGAGCAGAATCGAAATGATGGTACCTGCGCCAAAGATGAATCGGGTTTCGATACTCTTTTCAGAAGGAGAAGGACGCAGCATTCCCAGCCCGCCCCAACGGTTTGGGAACACCATCCTGATGATCTGTGCGGCGATACCTGCGACCAGCATCTCACCCGCGAACGCCAGGCTCACCACGCCCAGGTTGCTCAGAGCGTAGTCCAATCGCTCGGTAACCGTGGTGGACGCCGAAAGTGTAAAGAGCGCACCCAGCACAAACAGGACGGCATGCGCCAGTGTGAGGCTCAAGGCGCTGAACAAAGGTTGTCTTAGGAGACGATAGATAGAGGTACGATAACGCTGACGGCTCGCCACGGCAAACATCGTCGCCATGAGCCCGAGGTCCAATGCGGTAAAGAGTGTGTGCGTATCCCACACGCCGCGTATCAAGCCGCTCAATATCGCCAGCCCCGCCGCGCCGAACGGACCGAGCAGACCGCCTGCCAGTATCCACGGGATGGCGGAAAAGATCATCATCGTGGAACCGGCAGGCTCCTCCGGCAAGCCGGGCACAGGCAGAGTGGAACCGGTTGAAAATTCGAGACCGAAGAAGAGCGCGGCAAAGGGCGTTGCAATCATCAGCGCGATCAAGATCCAGGTAGAGCGGGCGCTCCAGTCAATATGGTATTTCCGCCAGTTAAAAAGAGCAATCCCAAGCAGACCTGCCAGCCCAAGCCATACGAGCCATCCCGCCAGGGGAATGGGATTCAGGTATGCAAGGTTATCCAGCAATGTGCTCAGGAATTGCATAGTACCGCTCACCTAGTAGATGGCTAATTTTTTGCCGGAAATTGTAGAGGAAAGAGTAATTTTTTAGTATCGTCATGTATGCGGCACGCTGAGAGTCATTATAGCGTTAAATCAAACGACTACTTCTCAGGGTTGGATTTGTATATTCCTCGATACGACTCCGGGAGCAGGCGCGCCAGGGATTCCATGATCTGGCGCGTCGCCTCACGCATCATTTTCTGCCCTTTCGTCCCACTCAAGGCTTCGTTTTCATGGTTGTGCTCCGGCAGGGACAAAAAGAACGGTTTCCCCACGACAAGTGTGACTGGAGCACGCCTCCATCGCCTGAGGTGACTGTAGACGTGACTGTTTTCAGTTCCCGTTAGCCCTATCGGGATAACAGGCGCGCCAGACTTTAGCGCCAGGAAGGCAGCACCGGCGTTGCCTTCCTCCAGCCCGCCGATCACAGATTGCCTGCCCTCCGGCGCGAGGGTGATCATGCGCCCTTCTGCCAGACCGTTCAACGCAGCACGCAGCGCCCGGCGGTCTGGCTTGCCGCGATGTACCCAGATGATGCCGTGGGCGCGGAAGACGGGTCCCACCAGCCAGTGATCGTTCAATTCGATCTTTCCGATGCCCTCGGCGGGTGACTTGAACGGAAGTGTTGCCATCATCAGTACGGCGTCGGCATCGCCAAGGTGGTTGAAAACGATGATGGCGGGACCATGCCGCGGGAAGTTTTCCAGCCCGCTGACGTTGGCGCGCAGCAGCAGAAACGTAAGCAGCCTGGTCAGCCCGCGCAGGAAGAAGCGGAAGAGACGCCGCCCAACAGTGAGCTCCGGCAAGGCGACCAAGTCGGGCCGCCATACGTCAGTGATCGGTTTAGGAGGGGAAGATGGCAGATTCTGCATATACACCCCGGTACTCCTCTGGCAGTAAGCCAGCCAGGTGAGACATGACCAGATCGGCATTACGCTGGCGCGCGGCATGTTTTTCTGAGCCCAGGGCTGCAAGCGAGGGCAATCTGATGGGTTTGCCGATACGCATTTCGAGCGCAGGTTTTTCGCCGCGACGGGCACGCTGCCAGAAGTCCTCCGTCGTTCCAATGATGGCGACGGGCAACACCGGAGCGCCCGTCTTTTCCACGATGTACGCGATGCCCGGCTTTGCGCGCCGCATGGCAGTATCGTGAGAACGCGAGCCTTCCGGCGCGATCAACAGAGGATGACCCGATTTAATGATGGAAACGATTCTGGATAAGAGGGAACGGTCATAATCCCCACGGTGCACAGGGATCACACCATAGAGTCTGAGCAGCTGTCCCTGACCGGGTTTGCTGAAGACATCGATCGCACCGATGATTTCCAACCCTTCGGGCCAGAAGGCTGCCACGAATGGCGGGTCGAAGATCGAGACGTGATTCATCGCAGCCACATAAGGCTGTCCGTAAGGGATATGCTCTCTCCCGCTGATCTCTACACGCGCCAGGAGGCGGAAGATCGCACGGAAAACAGGCTTAATGATAGGGCGGATGAGTTTAAAGCGAAGAGGGACTTGATACGTTTTTGTATCGCTCATTTGACCAATGCCAGTACCTGTTCGAACACTTCATCGGCGCTGATGTTATCTGAGTGGACAACTATGGCGTCCTCCGCGGCTCGTAGGGGAGCCACGTCGCGGGTCGAATCGATATGATCGCGTTCGATCACCCTTTCGAGAATGGCGTCATAATCGGTTGTGCCACCGCGCGCTAGGATCTCGTCATAGCGCCGCCGGGCGCGTTCCTCGGCGGTTGCATCCAGATAGATCTTCAAGTCCGCATCCGGCAGGATCACGGTGCCAATATCACGCCCGACCATGACAATCTTCCCGCGCTGCCCGATGCGTTTCTGATGCTGGCTTAAGGCTTTCCGTACTCCGGCATACGCGGCGACGATAGAAACGTTCGCGTCTACGCGGCGGGTACGCGTTTCCCAGGTGACATCTCGACCGTTCACGAACACGTCGCAAGAGCGCCCATCGGGCTTTGAGGCAGGCACTACATCGATCTGCGCCTCCTGCGCCAGCACAGTGACCGCGGCTTCATCGTGGATATCCACACCGTGATCCAGGACAAGCCAGGTGACGGCGCGGTACATTACTCCAGTGTCGAAGAACAGGTACCCGAGCGCCTCGGCAAGCCGCAGCCCGATTGTGGATTTGCCTGAGGCAGCAGGTCCATCAATAGCAATGATGGAGGGAGGCTGGGAAGACATTTTACTCATAGGTGATGAACCAGGATCAGGCTGCACTACGGTTGCTGCGTACTTTCGCGCGCGTCCGGGAA
>JAICQC010000599.1 GCA_025938055.1 Anaerolineales bacterium
ACAAGAATCGAACAGCTGATCGAAACGTATCCTGACCTTGAGAGTTGTGCGCCCGATATTCAAGCCGCATTCGAGACTTTACGTACTTGCTATCACGGTGGCGGCAAGCTGTTGACCTGTGGCAACGGAGGCAGCGCCGCGGATGCGGAGCACATCGTCGGCGAGCTGATGAAAGGCTATCTGCTGAAACGCTCCATCTCAGAGCAGATGCGCGCCAGGCTCGTCTCCGCCAGCGCGGAGGATGGCAATTATCTCGCCAGCCATTTGCAGGGTGCGCTGCCAGCGATTTCGTTGGTCAACCAAACATCATTGCTTTCCGCCATCGCCAACGACACCGCGGCAGACATGGTATATGCCCAGCAGGTCTACGCGTACGGGCGTGAAGGCGATACTCTTATCGGGATCAGCACATCCGGAAATTCTCGTAACGTGATTCTCGCGATGCAGGTCGCTCGCGCGCTAGGTGTTCGCACTATTGGGTTGACCGGACCAACCGGCGGGGCGTTAAGACCATTGTGCGAGGTATGTATTTGCGTCCCTGCCGAAAACACGCCAGCCATCCAGGAACGTCACCTGCCGATCTTTCATGTTCTATGTGCCATGCTGGAAGAAGAGTTTTTTGCTTGAATACCTAGTTATAGCGGCAGTTGTACTGCCGCTCGCCAGCAGTGCAACTGCTGGCGAAACAGTTTTTATCGGAGATAACACAATGCTTTTCACCGTCGGAAAGATCCAGAAACAGCTCAGAGAAGTTAAAGCCAGCATCCATCGCGAGAGACTTGATATCCCTCAATTTAAATATATCGAAAGCGACTGCCCCGGCGCGCAAGCACCAGATTTCGACGACAGCACCTGGAACGATTTCTCCCTCGGTGGCTTATGGGGTGGGTACGACAAAATCGCCTGGTTCCGTTCGCGCGTACCGGTTCCAGCAGAGTGGCGCGACGAAAAAGCGATTCTGCGCTTCATTGTCGGTCCACGCGAGGGCTATGGCTCCACGGCTGAGACTCAGCTCTATGTAAATGGGTTTCCTCTGCAAGCCATAGACGTCTGGCACGAGGAAGCCTGGCTGCCGCCGGAATACGCTGCACTAGACGAGATCGCCATTGCCCTGCGCGCATGGAATGGGATCTACGTGATACCGCCGCAACGCCGCTTCAAGGAAGCAGCCCTCATCCGAATCGACCAGCCCACCGAGCGCTTTTATTATCTGACAGATACCCTGCTCAAAGCACTGCAACAATTGGATGAGCATGACCTGCGCCGCACCAAATTGCTCGATCTGCTCAATCGCGCGTTTATCTGTGTGAACTTCTTCGAGCCGCGCTCTCCGTCGTATTATTCTTCGGTGGCGGAGGCGCTTGCGCAACTGACCGAAGGGTTGAAGGAATTGCAGGTCGGTGAGATCAAGCCTTCGGTAAATGCCATCGGTCATTCACACATCGATATGGCATGGATGTGGCAGAGCCATCATACTCGTGAAAAAGCACGGCGTACGTTCTCGACCATGCTGCACCTGATGCGGCAATACCCGGAATTCCGTTATATTCATTCTTCGCCGCAGCTCTATCAATTTGTCAAACAGGACGATCCCGAGCTCTACGCCCGAATCAAGGAGAAGATTGCCTCCGGCGAGTGGGAGGCAACCGGTGGGTGGTGGGTAGAAAGTGACACGAACCTGGCAGGGGGTGAGTCTCTTGTGAGGCAGGTGCTGTTCGGCAAGCGCTTTCTCCGCCGCGAGTTTGGCGTGGATTGCAAAGTGCTGTGGATGCCCGATACATTTGGATTTTCATGGGTGGT
>JAICQC010000100.1 GCA_025938055.1 Anaerolineales bacterium
AGGGAACATCCAGACCTCGTCATCCTTGATCTGATGATGCCAGAGGTCGATGGCTTTGCCGTGCTGGACGAATTACGCAGCAAGCCAGAAACAGCCAACATTCCCGTCATCGTGGCCACTGCCAAAGAACTAACCGTAGACGAAAAGAGCCGCCTGCAAGGGCAGATCCAGTCTCTGATGCTTAAAGGGGATTTCCTCAACGATGAATTTCTTGATGAAGTACGCTCACTCATACGATAAGATTGGTTTACAGTCAGGCATTGGAACGCCGCGGGTAGCATTGGCTGCTGTTGTCTGTCGTCATAATTTGAAAGTTGTGAGTGCTCTTTAAAATGAGAAGTGTTCGAAATACAGGGATCAACGCTGCACTAATCTCCGCTCTATTTCTCGGGTTAGCCCCGGTCTTCGGCAAGGCTGCCATGGGCGCCGGGAAGTTTTCTCCGCTGGCTGTCGTGGCACTGCGCACAAGCCTGGCTGCCCTTCTGCTGGTGTTGATCATTGCGCTCTTCAAGCGCCGGGCGCTCTATATCTATCCGGCAGGGCTGATCGGTTGCGTACTCGCAGGGGCGGTCAACGGCATTGGATCGATCTTTTACTATGTGGGTCTGAGCAAGTTAAATGCCAGCGTTGCACAGATGCTTTACGCTCTGTATCCCTTCTTTGTAGCCTTCTGGCTTCAGCTCGACAAACAGACTCCTTCCAAATTGACAGGATTCAGGATCGTGGTTGCCGGAATATCGGCGTTCCTGCTGACCAGAGCCGACGCAGGCAATATTGATCCCTGGGGTGTCCTCTTTATGCTGATTGCGGCTGCTCTCTATGCATTGCATTTACCCATTAACCAACGCGTACTCTATGATGTCCCCTCGCCCACTGTGACAGTATATACGCTGCTCGCCATGAGCATGATCGTTGTACCTGCCTACCTTCTTTTTGACCGCAGTTGGCCCACTGTGACGGTCCCCTGGTTTCCTGTCCTGGCACTGACTGCCGTGACCTTTTTCTCGCGGCTCACGCTCTTCCTGGGGGTCAAACATATTGGCGGCATGCAGACTGCCCTGCTTGGACTCGGTGAGCTGGTCGTTGCAATTTTGTTCAGCTATTTGCTTCTGGGAGAAAGCCTGACCACCTTGCAATGGATCGGAACGGTAGGGCTCAGCCTCAGCCTTTTGCTCGTCTGGTTTGAGACGCCGCCTACCAAGCCTCCGCATCCGCATGGACTGCTCAGCTGGCTGCAGCCGCCAGATTTCCCAACAGACTCTTATAAATATCAGTAACCCACTGAGTATAGTTCAGTGGGTTACTTGTTTCATAAGCCATTTGTGGGATGTTTTACTTTTCCGACTCGTATAAGTATCCCGTGCCGCGCACGCTGACAATCCGATCAGACAGCGAAGGAAATGTTTCCAGCTTGTGCCGTAACCGGCTGACCAGCGGGCGGAGGATTTCCGGGGCTTCGCGCTGCGAAGTGTCATATCCCTGAACAAGCAGGACCAATTCCCGGTGTGAATAGACCCGGCCCGGGTTCTCGATCAACACTCGCAGCAGACGTCCTTCTGCAGGGGTCAAATGGATGATCTCATCCTTCTTGCGCACCTGCCTGCGGGAAAGATCGATATGTGTTCCATCCTTCAGCGAAAACTCTGCCAATCCATCATCGACATCGTTACTGGACGAGCCGCCGCGCATTTTCAGGCGCGCCTCGCGCCGCGCCAAACCCTTCTTGATGCTATTTATCACCTGGGCAGGCGGAGCAGGCTTGAGCAGATAATCATGAATGCGCAAGCGCAGCGCCTGGATGGCAGATTCTGTGGAACCAAACGCGGTTAGCAGGATCACTTCCGTTTCCGGCGAGATCTGATTTACCACCTGGACGACTTCCAGCCCGTCCATACCCGGCATGCGTAGATCCACAACCACCAGTTCCACAGGATGCGTCCGGACATATTCCACGGCTGCCTGCCCATTCGGTACCGAATTTACGGTGTAGCCTTCCAGCCGGAGAATATCGGTGAGCGACTGGCGCGCTACGGGCTCATCATCAACCACAAGAATGTGCGACTTCATTGCTTATCTCCAATGGGTAAAAATAATCGGAAACAGGCACCCGGCTCACGTGCATTCACGAGGTCCAGCGTGCCGCCATGCGCGGTAACAATATTGTAACTCACAGTGAGTCCCAACCCAGTGCCACCCTCCTTTGTGCTAAAAAACGGCTCGAAGATATTATTACGCCGATTTTCAGGAATACCCGTGCCTGTATCCTGAAACAGAATTTCAACGCCATGGTCGAGTTCCCGCGCGCTGATTCTTAATTTGCCACCGTCAGGCATGGCATCCAGCGAGTTCAGGATCAGGTTAAAAAATATCTGCTGGATCTGGCTGCTCACCGCGTAAATCTGAGGGAGCGATTCCGGCAGGTCTGCCTGCACATCGATCTCCCTCTGGCTCAGCTGCTGGGCAGTCAGGCTAAGCACATGCCGCAGAAGATCCAGAATATCCACCTGCTGGATCTTGACCGCGCCCGGTCGATAAAAATCAAGCATGCGCTGCATGGTTTTCATCAGGCGGTCCAGCTCGGTCTGCGCGAGGGCAAAGTATTCCCGGCGCTTCTCCAGCGGCATATCTTCCCGCCCAGCCAGATGCAAACAGTTCTGGACGGACTGCAAGGGATTGTTGACCTCGTGTGCAATGGATGCCGTCAGACGGCCCGCCGCTGCCATTTTTTCGGCTCGCAACAGTGCCTGTTGGGAATCCTCCACACGGCGGACGTAGTTGCGCAGGTCGGCATATAATCCCGCGTTCTCCATTGCCACCACAGCCTGGCGCGCCAGCACGAAGAACATTTCAAGGTCTGCCCCGCGGAAGGGACGCTCCGTGCTGCTTGCATCGCGGGCGGCAAACAGGACACTATGCAGATTGGAGCGCGCCACCGGGATGAGAAGCGCCGTACCCAGCCCTAGCCCGGAAAGGAGGGACTGCGCATTCTCCTCCCCCGGTCCGGTTGCATTGATCACAAATGGATTCCCATCCGCATCGACGCGGCTGACAAGTTGAGCCGCGAAATCTGATTCGTTCACATCCAGCGCCCTGCCGCGCTGGGCGATGACCGAGACGTTGCCATCCTGCACCTGATAGTATGCGACGTTCGAACAATTCAGATGCTCACAGATCGCGCTGACAATCAGATCGAGCAACCGCTCGCGGTCCGTTTCGGCAAAGAGCGTCTCGGTGACATTGAACAATGGACGCAGTGCAGAAACCCGCGCGGTATCGCGTTTGCGCTGGTTATCTGCCATTGCCTGCCGCACTGCCTGAAGGAGCTCCTCGCTCTTCTGGAACGGCTTCAAAAGCAAACCATCCACGCCCTGGCGCAAAGCACGAATGGCTGTTTCAACGGTGCCAAAGCCGGTCATCACGAGCACGGCAATATCGGGCTGGATCATCTGGGCACGGGAGATGACATCAAAGCCGTCCACTTCCGGCATGCGAATATCAACAACAAGCATGTCAAAGCGTTGATCCTGCAAGCGTTCAATGGCAAGGTGCGGGTTTGTTTCGGAGATCACATCATAGCCGGCGCGACTAAGGATTCGGTTGCAAAGCAACGAAATGCCGGGCTCATCATCCACCACAAGAACTGAAATCGATTCCATTTTCTCCCTTATTGGGGCAGCCAGACACTAAATTTCGACCCGGCGCCAGGCTGGCTTTCCACTTCGATCTGTCCGCCGTGGTCCGTGATAATTCCGTACGTCACCGAAAGACCGAGCCCTGTTCCGCCCTGATCGCCCTTTGTCGTATAAAACGGTTCAAAGATACGTGCCTGGTCCGATCTTGGAATTCCCACACCCGTATCCTGCACCGAAATCCGTATCCAGTCGCGACCGCCGCGTGACGCTGATTCCGTGGAAACGGTCAACTCGCCTCCGGAAGGCATCGCCTGCAAGGCATTATGGATCAGGTTCAGCATCACCTGCTTCATCTGGTTGACATCCACCAGTACCCAGGGAAGTTTTTCTTCAAGCTTCAGTTCCAAGTTAACACCACTGGTATGGATCAAATGACGGCTCAGGGCGACGACGTCATCAACGACATCATTCAACGATGCCCGGGCGCGCATGCTCTCGCTCTGCCGGGCAAAATCAAGCAGGCGGCGCACCACATCCCGGGCGCGACCGGCTTCGCGCATCACGATCTCCAGGTCCTTGCGGGTTTCACTATCCTCCGGAATATCTCCCAGCGCAAGCTCGGCAAAGCCCGTGACTGAGGTCAACGGATTATTCAGTTCGTGCGCGATGCCCGCTGCCATTTCACCCACCGCTGCCAGTTTTGCCGCCTGAACGAGCCGGTTTTCCGCCGAGCGCTGCGCTTCCATGCGGGCGCGCAGTTCTATCTGCATCGACCGCAACTGGCTGATGGTTATCTGCAGACGCTGATACTGGTCAGCACTGGTGATGACGCTGGCAAGAATGCCTGCCAGAGATTCGAGCGCAATAAAATCATTATGGGTAAAGGCATTACGTGAGCTGCTTTCCACATCAATAAGACCGAGTACCCGTTCCCCATCGCGAATGGCCACACACATCTCAGAACCCGCCTGCCAGCCTTTGATGGAACGATAGCGGGTGTCCTGCAGTACATCGTTGACAACGAGACTGCCGCCGGTCTTAAAAACATGACCGGTGATCCCGCCACTGAGTGGATACTCAAACGACTGCATGGCACGCTTGACAACATTTTGGCTCGTGCCGCCAAACCCAGCAATGTTAAGATCGCCTTTTTCATCCGCGATAAAGACCGAACACAACTCGTACGCAAAATAACGCGCCAGCAGGTCAGAGGTGATCTCCGCTACTTCGCGCGGGTCGGTCAGACCGATCACCTGCTGTACCACTTCATGGATCAAACCGAGATTGCGGGCGCGCCCTTCCGCCTCTTCGCGCAGACGTGTGTAATCGGCGAGACTTGCAAGGTGGCTGGCAATGACAACGATCAAGTTTTCATCGTATAGGTTGAAAGCGTCGCTGCGTATGCTTTCCACGCACAACACACCGATGGTCTGGCCGCGGAAGCGCAGCGGCACATATAAGCCTGAGGAAACCTTTTCGTACAACGGCAATTGGAACTCGGCCCCAACTTCTGCAAGCCGAACCTTCTGGTTGCTCGAAAGCACAGGCATGATCCTGTGCTCATCCGCGCTCTGCACAGTGGAGATCATATTGCCGTCGCTCATGCGATATTCATTCAAGAGACGGTTATCAGAGGAAAGCAGGTAAAGAACGATCAGCTCCGTGCCAAAGGCACGTGAAAGCAAGGCAAACATGCGACGGGCAATCTGGTCGAGATTGCGACCGGAGGAAACTGTCAACGCAAAATCGTTGAGTGTTGCCAGGCGTCGCAAATGACCAGCCAGTTCCGCAAATGTGATAATCGTCTCCACAGCCGGCGCTACCTGCGTTGCCAGGTCGGTCAGGCGGCTCCATTCATCACCCTTCAGGGCAACATTTCGCCACAGTGCCAGCACCCCGATCAATCGTTGACCGATCACCAGCGGAACACAGACCCAGAGCTTGGTACTCGATTTCAGCCCCTTAGTTGGAATATCAACCCAGAGCGCGTCGCCCCGGTTAACCACCATCGGCGTCAGGTTGCGGCTGAGACGGCGCAGGATCGTGTTTCCATCGAGGGATAGGACAAGGTCTGCACTGCCCGGTGCGTTCCATTGTGCGTGCACCTCGAGCGAGTCACCGCGGCAAATGGCGAGCCAACCTCCTTGAACCGAGACCAGGCGCACAAAAGCGGCAAGAGCGCGGTCCAGGGCACGCGGCATGTCGTATGGGTTTTCTGAATCTAGGTCAGGGACCAATAAAGAGGCGGCAACCGATGCAGAAGCCGATCCGTCCGAGGCGGGCGCTTCCACATGCATCCCAGACACCACCAGCCTCCAGAGACGCTGTGCTTCGGCGGTCAACTGGCTCGCCCCCGCCAGCACCACCCGCGATACTCCCGGAAGAGGAAATGCAAATAACCTTTCCGTCTCCAAATTGCTGGATTCAGGCAGGGAGACCGAACGGCTCTGGCCTCCACTCAGGGCGCCACACAACCACGAATCTACCTCCGCCTGGCTCAGGAATTTCACCAGCGGCGGATGTGTTTTCTTTGCGAGATGGTAATTGGCAAGCACACGCCATTTGCCCGCATCGCGCTCCACCAGTGCCGACCAGGAGGTGCTCGTCAATTGACTGGCTTCTTTTAGCTGATTTTCAATGATTGTCAGGGCAGGCATCAGCTTAATTATACACAGAGATTTAGCCACTACACGGCACTGCCGCACCCAGTAGAGCGCGGCGCACGTGGGTGCGATGGTAAAATCATCGTATGACTGACCTAATTGTAATCGGAGGCGGACTCGCCGGCAGTGAAGCTGCCTGGCAGGCCGCCCAACGCGGGCTCAACGTTCGACTCTACGAAATGCGCCCTTCCCTCCAGACCGGCGCGCACCAGACGCAGGATCTGGCAGAACTCATTTGTTCGAATTCCCTCGGATCGAACCTCCCGGACCGCGCCTCAGGCGTGCTTAAAAATGAATTGCGGCTGCTCGGCTCGATGCTGCTCGAGTGCGCTGAAGAGGCATCCCTGCCGGCGGGCGGCGCCCTGGCGGTGGACCGTGAACTCTTTGCAAGACTCGTTACCGAGCGGATCGAGAATCACCCCAACATCGAAATTGTACGTGAGGAGGTCAAAGAGATTCCCCAATCACTCTCCATCGTTGCCAGCGGACCACTGACCTCCCCTGCACTTTCCAACTCTATAGCCGAACTCAGCAGCGAAGAGCACCTTTTCTTCTTTGATGCCATCGCTCCTGTGATCCACGCCGACTCGATCAACATGGAGATTGCTTTTCGCGCTTCACGCTATGGCACAGGTGAACAGGATGAAGGCGACTACATTAACTGTCCGCTGACGAAGGAAGAATATTATGCGTTTGTAGAGGCACTTGGTAGTGCCGAACGCATTGAACTGCGCTCGTTTGAAGATGCGATCAAAAGCGGCGTAAAAGCCGGGCATTTCTTCGAGGGCTGCCTGCCGGTGGAGATCATTGCCGGACGGGGTGTCGATTCTCTGGCATTTGGACCCATGCGCCCGGTGGGGCTGAAGGATCCGCGCACAGGCAAACGCCCCTATGCCGTTGTACAACTGCGCCAGGATAACCTCGCTGGCAGCCTGTATAACCTTGTGGGATTCCAGACCAATCTCAAGTACCCGGAACAGAAACGGGTGTTGCGCCTGATCCCTGGCTTGGAGAATGCAGAATTCCTGCGCTACGGCCAAATGCACCGCAACACGTTTATCGCTTCACCGAAACTCCTGCGCCCGACGCTGCAGCACAAGCAGCGCGATGACCTGTTCTTTGCAGGTCAGATTACCGGCGTGGAAGGATACATGGGAAATATCGCCACGGGTCTGCTGGCAGGCATCAATGCGGCGCGGCTCCACCAGCATGAGGAGCCGATCATCCTACCGCAAACGACCATGCTCGGCGCACTATGCCATTATGTGACCCATGCCGACCTGAAGGACTTCCAGCCAATGAAAGCCAATTTCGGGATTCTCCCACCGCTGGAGGGCAACTCGAAAATCGGAAAGCGCGAACGCGGCAAACTGTATGCGGAACGCGCAATGGCAGACCTGGCATTTGCGCTGCGCCACATCGGCGAAGGGAGCGAAGTGGAGGCGTGACACGAAAAAACGTCGCGCTCTACCTGACTATTATTGGGCTTCTGCTCATAGGGTCGGTTAGCTGGTATGCATATTCCTTCCGTCTCGACTCTGCTCGACAAGAACTTCTTCAGCCGACTGCGAAACCCCTGCGATTCGATGGTCAGCGCGCCTATGCAGACGTGCTGACACAGGTGGATTTCGGTCCCCGCGTTCCAGGGTCCGAAGGACATGCCCGAATCCAGGAGTGGATGCAGCAGGAGCTTGAGGCAGCCGGATGGCAGGTGGAGATTCAGGCATCAGAGGCATTGGGACATCCCATCGAAAACCTCGTCGCCAGAAGAAACGATGAGACTCCGCAGATCATCCTCGGCGCGCACTACGACACTCGCATGTTCGCAGATAATGACTCCTACCCTTCGCAAAAGTCAAACTTTGTCCCCGGTGCAAATGATGGCGCTTCTGGTGTGGCCGTCCTTCTGGAGCTGGCGCGATCTCTGCCAGAGGAAACCGTTCCCATATGGCTCGTCTTCTTCGACGCGGAGGACAACGGGCGCATCGAGGGCTGGGACTGGATCCTGGGCTCGCGCGAATTCGTCAGGAACAACCCGGTGCAGCCGCGCGCGGTCGTCATTGTGGATATGATCGGCGATGCCGACTTGAACATTTTCAAGGAATACAATTCCAACCCAGAGTTGACCGATGAGATTTGGAGCGTAGCAAAGGAACTTGGCTACGAAAGCAAATTCATCCCCGAATACAAACATTCCATGATCGACGATCACACGCCATTCCTGGAGGCGGGTATCCCTGCGGTTGACATCATTGACTTCGACTATCCCTACTGGCATACTGTGCAGGATACACCCGATAAAGTCTCGGCAGAAAGCATGCAGGCTGTGGGAGAGACCCTGCATGCCTGGGTGATACAGCAAAGCGAACAACCCTGATAAAATGGCGCTATAGTCATGCTTATCGATATCCCATGGGGAAAGCGTGACTGGAATATATGTCAAAGAAAACCGTAGCAACCCCGATCCAAAAAGTTTTAGCAAAGGTGCGTCCATCATGGATCGCCCGCGTAGGTCAGGAACTGGCACGCGGCATGGAAGTGCGTGCTGGCTTTGAAGAGCAGTTGGAGCGCTTCTTCGACCTGCTCGAGCAATCGATTACAACAGGAGACCCCGCCTGGATGGACGCGATCCTTCTCGATTGGGCGAAATCATCCACGGAGACCGAGCTTGAGGATGAACCTTATCACGTCTCCTTCCTGATCAACCGCATGATCGCGCTGACCATCCAGGTGGGGCGGGAAACTCTCACCAAGCAGCAGGCACTTGACCTCTTAGCGGCAGTGATTCCCATTTATACCTACGGGCTGGAGGTGGTGGCCCGCTATGAAATGGAAACACGCGTGGCGCACATTTCCAGCGAGATGGAGAAGGTCCAAAGGCAGATGGAACGTGTCGACAAGAGCAAGTCCGCGTTTATTTCTGTGGCGGCGCATGAATTGAAAACCCCAATTACGCTCATCGAAGGTTATGCCTCCATGATGGACGACCTGATGCAGCAGGGAAAAGCCACAAGCCTGGATAGTCTGCTGGCAGGCATGAGCACCGGAATTGACCGCCTGCGCGCCATTGTTGATGACATGATCGATGTTTCGATGATCGACAATGACCTTCTTCAGCTAAATTTCCAGCCAATGCAGATCTCACAAATGGTGGATGCCTTGTGCCTGGAGCTCGAGCCCATCCGGAATACACGAAAGTTAACTCTCGACATCAGGGACTTCGATGGGAACAAAGAGTGGATCTATTTGGATGCGCCACGTATCATGCAGGCACTGCGAAATGTGATCAACAACGCCATAAAATACACGCCCGATGGCGGCATGATCACAATTGATGGAAGAACGCTTTCAGGCTTTATCGAAGTGATCATTGCCGATACAGGCATTGGCATTTCCGCCGAAAACCAGGCAGTGATCTTCGAGAAGTTCGGTCAACTGGGACGGGTTGACCTGCACTCCAGCGGAAAGACAAAGTTCAAAGGTGGCGGTCCCGGTCTGGGCTTGCCAATTGCACGCGGTATCCTGGAAGCGCACGGAGGCTCGATCTGGGTTGAGTCGGAAGGCTATGACGAGCAGCAAAACCCCGGGTCGACCTTCCACATCCTAATCCCAGCACGGACAGAGTCCCCCGACCCGGCAATGACAAAGTTGTTTGGTACACTTAGAAAAGATCAGGAATAAGCGAACAGAAAATAATGTCCAAGAAAATAACTCAACCAACCAATCTCCCGCAGGAGCGCGCGTTCCTCGTGGGCGTGGATCTCTATAAGCAGAAATCATTCCTCACGTTGCAGGACTCTCTTAATGAACTGGCACTGCTATCCGATACGTCCGGGCTCGACGTTGTTGGTGAGCTGACCCAAAAGCTGGACCGACCACATGTAAAAACATACATTGGTCCCGGAAAAGTCGAGGAGCTCAAAAGCCTCGTGGAGGAAACGTTATCGCAGGTAGTGATCTTCGATGATGAGCTTTCGCCGCGCCACCAGCGTGAACTGCAGGAAGAACTTGGTAGAAACGTCCGCGTGCTCGATCGCACCGCCCTCATCCTGGACATTTTTGCACAGCACGCACACACCAGTGAAGGCATGCTGCAGGTGGAGCTGGCGCAATATGATTATTATCTGCCGCGCCTCACCGGGCAATGGACACATCTTGAACGGCAGGCAGGCGGAGGCGGAGGTCGCGCCGGTTCGACAGGCGGCGTGGGCTTGCGCGGTCCCGGTGAAACACAGTTGGAAGTCGACAAGCGTGCCATCCGTAAACGCATCGCTCACCTCAAAAAGGAACTGGAAAAAGTCCGCGCGCACCGCATGCGATACCGCGCCCAGCGCAAACGTTTACGCATACCGACTGTGGCGCTTGTAGGGTATACCAATGCTGGCAAATCCACCCTGCTCAACAAAATCACAAACTCCGACGTGTACGTTGCAGACCAGTTGTTTGCCACGCTCGACCCCACAACACGGCGCGTAGAGCTCCCGGGTGGGTATCAAGCTCTCTTCACGGATACGGTAGGCTTCATTCAAAAATTGCCCACAGCCCTGGTGGAATCCTTCCATGCCACACTGGAGGAGATTGTTGAAGCGGATCTGCTTCTGCACGTGGTGGATATTTCACACCCAAACGCGTTGAACCAGTTCGAATCCGTCCAGCAAACACTGGATGAGCTGGGCGCGAATCACATCCCTATCATCACAGCACTAAACAAAGTCGATCAACTGCGCGACCCTGAAGCCGCGCGGAATGTCGTGAGCCGACTCCCGAAGGCTGTCACGATTTCCGCCTTGGAGGGTACCGGTGTAAAAGATCTGTTAAGAGTCATTCAGGAGGAACTCTATGAGACGTACGCGCCCATTCATGTGCGTCTCCCATACCAACAGGGCGCGTTAATCTCATTATTCCATGAGGTGGGACAGGTGGAGCGCATCGAACACGAACGCGGCGGCATCGTCATGCAGGGGCGCATCCCCGGGCGACTGCTCGCACAGTTCAGTAACTGGCAGGTTGATGGGGACCATCACGGCGTCCATCAGGAACCCGAGGAAGAGGAAGAACTATGAAATGGCTTTCACGGTTGATCGACAAGGCATCGAACTACTTCGCTCACCGTAAAGGTCTTCTGCCGTTGATCGGCATCCTGCTGGTGATCGTCAATTATTTCCTGCCCTTCATCTTTGGGATCAATGTAATTACGGGAACCAATCTCCTCCTGCACCTGGGGGTGATCATCGCCATCTTTGGTATGATGCTTGCGTGGGCACTTTAGAAGTAGTCACAGAGCTGCTGAGAATAATAGATTTCTGGGCTACTTAATTGTCAGATCATCAAGCCATTCAATCTTTTGCACTTCCCCCGATTCGCTCAAAAGCATTGGTAACAGGGATTTGAGCGTTTCAGGATTGCCTGAGGTGTAAAACTTGATGTCGCCCTTAGAATCAGATTGATTCCGCATCCCCCGCGCTTCAAGCAGACGCCTCGTCTGTTTTGCGATGGCAGGCGCAGGGTCGATCACCCGAACCCTTTCCCCCGCGATCTGCTGAATCAGCGGGATCACAAACGGATAGTGGGTACATCCCAACACCACTGTATCGATATTTTCCTCCAGCATTGGTAAC
>JAICQC010000562.1 GCA_025938055.1 Anaerolineales bacterium
AATTCCAGAATCAGGTAGAGCATTTGCTGCTCTTCCATGTGGATAAGGTTTGGACGGCTGTAGATCACTTTATGGTTATAAGGCAGGGAAGGCTTTTCTTCAGGCGGCAGGGTGGCATCATATTGTTTCCGCCGCTGCGGGTTGGAAAGAACTTCGTATGCCTGTTGAACACCCAGGAAGATTTCTGTTTCCCCGGCAGCCGTATTTTTGTCAGGATGTAGTTTTTGTGCAGCCTCGTAATAGGCGCGCTTGATCTCTTCCTGTGTGGCATTGCGCCCAACGCCGAGAAGAGAATAGTAATCCTGCCTTGGCAACATGACTATCCCACCAGTTGAACGAGAATAACGCTGATATTATCCGGTCCGCCTGCCGCATTGGCAGCATTGACCAGATTTTGGCAGGCGCGCTGAAGATTGGGTGCTTCGTTGACGGCGCGCGTCAGATCCTCCTCGGTCAGCACGCCCCACAAACCGTCACTGCAAATCATAAGGGAACCCGGCTGCGGAAAGCCTACGGTAAAAATATCGGGGTCGAGGATTTCGCCCTGCCCCAGCGCGCGGTATAAAACATTCCTGTGCGGGTAATTTTGCGCTTCATCCGGGGTGATATGCCCCAGCTCTTCGAGGCGTTTGACCAGCGAGTGATCGCGCGTGATCGGCTCCACGCGTCCATCCGGATAGATAAAATAGGCACGACTGTCACCGATATGCGCGACCGTGATCTGCTGACCCAGCACCAGCGCGGCGGTCAATGTTGTACCGCTGCCGGGCGCCTCGCGTTGGATGGCGCGCTGTGCTTCGCTGACCGCCGCCTGCATGATCTCCTGAAACGATTCATCCATGGTGTCGGTTTTAATGTGAAAGAGATAAGGATGGAACTTACGCAGAACATACCCTGCCACGGTACGGATTGCTGCATTGCTCGCCACTTCTCCAAACTGATGCCCGCCCATTCCATCGGCAACAATGTACAGACCGAACGGCAGGTTTCCCGCGTTGCCAGCCATCATAGCGGTGATCGCCAGCAGACTATCCTCATTCAATTCACGCTGCTTACCCACAGACTGCCCACAGCTCGAAATGAGTTGTTGAATATCAAAGCGCGGGTTCTGATTGCTGACAATCGCCTGGATCTGCTGTTCTGATAACGGGGCAGTTTTGGTGAGATCAGGCTCAGTTGAGACTGTTTTCTTATTGCCAGATAACCAGCGGAAAAATTTATCCACAAGAGCTCCTTTTCAGGCAAGCAGTGCGTAAATTTGATGATCAGTGGAACCGATATACACAATATCGTCGTAGACCAGCGGCGTGCCTGTAATGGCTCCTCCGGTACCGAATTTCCAGCGCAGGCGACCTGTACGATATTCAAGGCAGTAGAGATGACCGTCGACCGACCCCACGTACAGCGAATCCTTGTAGATGACGGGCGAACCATTTACCTGGTGCTCTGTACGGAATCGCCAGACCTCTTTCGAACTGCGGCTTTCGACGGCATAAACAAATCCATCTGCCGCGCCAACAAAGACCATATCCTCCACCTGGCACGGCGAGCTGATCGACGGCTTGCCCAGGCGGAACCGCCAGAGCACCCAGCCATTGCGCGGATCCAGCGCATACAGCGTGCTGTCCAGTGAGGAAAAAAACAATGCCTGCTCGGTCCCTACTGTGGAGGAGGTGATCGAGCGTTTGGCATGGAAGCGCCACTTCAGATCACCGCGGAAGTCAACGGCGTAATAATCGCCGCTTTCGCAGCCGGCATACACAAGCTCGCGCACCACGAACGGTGTGGAGCGCACGGCATCAGCCGCCTCGAATCTCCATGCCATTCTGCCTGTGTTCAGGTTAACGGCATGGAGGTAGTTATCATCCGAGCCAAAGAAGACATGTCCTTCGGCAATCCGCGGCGAAGAGCGGATCGGACCGTTCGTGTAATACGTCCACACCACTTTGCCAGCGCGGGCGCTGACAACATGCAGGCGTTTATCCTCGGAGCCAAAGTAAATATTCCCATCGAACAAGGAGGGTCGCGTCACGACGCCCCCGTCGGTGGGATACTTCCATTCGAATTTTCCATCTGCCGCATTGAGCGCGTACAGGTTGTTGTCGTAGGAACCAATGTATACAAGCCCCTGCGCTATCGCCGGCGTGCCGCGGATCTCGTCTTCACACTTGAAGGACCACAATGGTTTGATCCCGCTTGATTGCATGGGTCCGGTCTGCGGGGTCGCATGGACCAGCGCGCCTGTTTTGCGCCCCACCACCATGAGCGCCTGTTTCATTTCTGCTGCCGTTTTGAAGCGGCCCTCAGGGCTGTACTCCAAAGCCATGTTGACGACTGCTTCCATTTCGGGGGAAACGTTCGGGTTGATGCGGCGGATAGGACGCTCGACGAACGAGAACGGTGGCTCGAGGCGCGGGTCGCGGCGCGTCAGCGCGTGGTGAATAGTGGCGCCCAGGGCGTAGATGTCTGCCAGGGGCGTGGCTTCGCCGCGATACTGTTCGGGAGGCGAATACCCTTCGGTGCCGATCATAG
>JAICQC010000156.1 GCA_025938055.1 Anaerolineales bacterium
ATTATGTCTTTTCAACGGGCAGTCTGATTCCTTTCATTTGCTCCAAAGATAAGGTGACATGGGAGTTTTGTGGACGAATATTCGAACGCAACCCGGTTTGGACGCGCGATGTAAACCCCAACCTGACGGATATTTGGGCCCCCGATATTTCTTTCTTCAACGAGAAATGGCATCTATATTACGCGGTCTCGAGCTTTGGCAGTCAGAATTCAGCCATTGGACTCGCGACGAACACCACCCTCAACCCCGAGGACCCGTCGTACGAATGGGTGGACCAGGGAGAAGTGCTGCGCTCGAATGAAGGAGATCAGTGGAACGCGATCGATCCAAATCTGGTACTCGATGAAAATGGTGAACCCTGGCTGTCATGGGGCAGCTTCTGGGAAGGTATCTGGATGCGCAAAATCGACCCGGCGACGGGCCAACTCCATGCAGATGACTCGACAGTCCACCACCTCGCCAACCGTTCCACGGGACCCGACAACACCTCCGCGATTGAGGCGCCGTTTATCATCTTCCGGGATGGGAAATGGTATCTGTTCGTCTCATTCGACCGGTGCTGTCAGGGCATCGACAGCACCTATAATGTGCGTGTGGGTCGCAGTGACGAGTTGACCGGTCCCTACGTGGACCGTGAAGGCATTCCCCTCCTCGAGGGTGGTGGGACGCTCATCTTGTCTGCCTACGGCCAGTGGAAGGGACCCGGTCACAACGGCATGCTCCTTGAAGATGACCTCTATTGGATGGTCTATCATGCCTATGACGAAAAACAGATCGGTATCCCCAAACTGCGCATCGAGTCGCTTTCCTGGGACTCAGACGGTTGGCCCTCCCTGCCAAGTCAAACGAAACAACCCTAGCCTTTACTTTTTCTCAGGGCACAACCGGGATATCGCTCTGTGATCCCGTCACTTTCGCTGTCATGCCCCATAACCAGCAGTTGCCGCTCATATTCGGGACCTTCACATACCACCACGGATTGCCAGGATCATTATTCCGCCCCACGATCTCAACCTCCTGGTCCCGGTAAAGGATCGTGACTCGATCACCGCCGCCTGTGGGCCGGGTGCGGCAATTAGCGCTGTCTACAGTCACCGTTGCCGTCGCGGTGGTTGATGCCTCGCGCTGGCGCTCAGGCAAGCGTTGAGACGAGAGTCCAGAGTCAGGATCCATCGGAAGGAATTGCACATATTCGGGAAGAGTGACGGGGGTAGGAAAAAAACTGATCAGGCTGAACACACCGATCAAGACCATCGAAAAGGCGACAACCCAGCGCGCAGCAAGCTGCTCCAGAACGGGTCTGCCCTGCTCCGTCACGCGGACCGCAGGTGCTGCCTCCCTGCCGTGGCTCAACAAACTATAAATCGGCGCAGCGATGTATAGACTGCCCTGCCAGATCAGCAGAATACACAGACTCAACGTGCGCCAGTTCCGGTCGGTGCTGAACGCCAGAACGCCCACCAGTATGCAGATCAGACCGATCGCAGTTTCCCACTGAGTCACCTGGATGGCGCGCCACGCCTTCGAGGAGGTTGTCGATTTGGGTGTGCGCAGGAAGACGCCCTCCTTTTGGACAAGACCCTGAATGCAAGCCAGGGTCACTGCCCAACCCAGGCTGAAGAAGTTATACATGGTTGCAACTGCCATGCCGAGGGAAACCTTCAGCCGATTGCGGAGGACCCAGAGAAAACGCAGGATATGCAGGAACAAAAAGACGGCAGGGATAATGAGGACCGTGTCGGTAAGGGGTCGAACCTGTATCGGACTGGAAAACAGATTGAAGGTTGCGCCCAAAATCAGAAAAAATGCGAAGGATAGATTGAACACGTCTGAAAACCAGCCCAAGCCTCCCACCAGATAGTAATAGCGCTGGGCAATGGTAAGCTTGTTCGCCGGGTCCACCCAGTGCGCCCAGGGCATCAGGGCTTCCCAATGTTTCTTAAGGATTTGGATCCCACCAAAACACCAGCGGAAGCGCTGCTTCTTCAAGCCTTCGAAATCAAACGGCATCAATCCACTGCCGAATGCCCGATTGATATACAGGGACTGATATCCCAGTTTCAGAATACGCAGACTGGCTTCTGCATCTTCCGTGATACACCATTCATCCCAGCCGCCGATCTCCTCCAGCACAGACTTGCGGATCAATCCCATGGTACCGGCAAAAATTATGGCGTTGCGTTCGTTGCGGGATGGCATTGACACTTCAAAGAAATATTTGTAGCCGCGGTATGTTGACTCTGAAAACACATCCCCGTTGGAATCACGATAGTCCTGCGGCGTTTGCACAAAAGCCACCTGCGGGTCTGCAAAAGCGGGCACGAGCTCCCGCAGGAAATCGGGGTCTACCTCGTAATCAGCATCGATGATCCCGATGATCTCCGCACGTGGATCAGTCTGAGTGACCGCAAAATTCAGCGCCCCCGACTTGTAGCCCGGCCACTGGTCGAGGTGCAGGCAGTGAAAATTCGGACCCAGCGTACGGCAGATTTCCTCGAGCGGCCGCCATGTCTCCTGCAAGGGCGTGTTGTTATCCACGACCAGCACTTCAAAGTTCGGATAGTTCAGTTTTGCAAGCGAGTTGAGCGTTTTTTGCACAACTTCCACTGGCTCGTTGTAGGCAGGCACCTGCAGTGAAACCATCGGCATATAGCCTGGAATTGGTTCCAGTTTCTCCACCAATCGGTGCCACCGGATACGACAGACTACATCCAGGCTCTCGTGCATATGCGTCAGCGCCAGGAGCAGGGTGATTGCTTCGAGAAAAAAGAAGATCAGCGCGAAAATGAAGGATAAGGGATTGAGCGGCGAAAAGGCTGTAAGCAAGAACGTGTAGATGATGAAAAGCACTGTTGTCATCAGGGTCATGGACCAGGTGACCTGTCCGGCAGCGTTCCAATCACGCAGGCGAATGAGCCAGTACAACCCAAATCCAAATGCGATCCATGAAAGGCTGAAGATTTCAAACAGCCTGCCAAAGGTAAATATGGCAATGAGATTCCCTGCGAGAATAACGCCTGCCAGCCACAACAGGGATAATGCCGAGTCACTTCGCCGTAAACGAGACCCCATAACCAGGGTCGCAAAAAGGCTAATGGCAAACCAGATCCCGGAGAGGTATAAGGCGCGTACAAGCATCTTCGTCTCTACGGGGATAGCCGGATAAGGAGCAGCCAGCTAATGGGGATAGCTGCCAGCCAGACCATCACCGCCAGACCGAACACCACCCATAACCGGATTCGCTCTCCATGCGACGGCGCCAGAGATTGAAGCCTTAGCGCCTGAAAAGCAGCAACGGGGGCCAACAGCACCGCTCCTATCCCACCCAGCAACAAAGCCAGCACGGAGATGGATAACCAGCGAAATGCCGGTTTTGCAAGACCAGGTGGCTTTTTGAGATATGGTATTTCGAATGTCCTGTTCTTGGGAATATTGATGAGCAGATCGCGTCCACTCCTCACCTGATAGAACTCCGCGGTTTCATGGACGTATGCCAGGAACGGTTCCTGCTTAAGCAGGGCATGAACGGTCGTACGCAGTTCCCTCTGTATTTCTGAATGATTCGGATCCAGAGAATATGCGCGGCTCAGGCACATCAGCCGTTCTTCTACCGAGGACGCACTTTGGGAACGCAAATACCAGGCGAGAGGTTCGTCTGGTGCAGCAGTGGTCGCTCTTAAACTGGATTGATAAGCCTTCTCCCGCTTACCTTGCCGGGCAAGTGTCCCCGCTTCCTCCAGCAGTTGAGAGACCTCGGTGCGGAGCTTCTTTTGCATAAAAAGTCCTGAAAATTCCTAACTGGCCGTACGATGGTTTCGTGATGATTATAAATGCTTAAGATACATTATCCCACTTTCGCCAGTCATTCACAATAATCTTTCCATAACGGTTTGATAGAAAATGTAAGTTGATTATTGTCGTAAGCAGCCGAGGTCTCCCCTTCTTCCAGCAAATTTTACTCCACCAGGCTTGCCTGGTTGGGTAACCTGACGGTCTTTGAAACATCTACATGAAGGGTGATATGGAATAAAGTTCAGGGCTCACTTGCTCATTTCAAGCATAATCCCTATAATGTTAATCTCGTTCTCCGATCCCAAGGACCAACTTTTGCTATGGATGTTTTTCTCCTGGCAACAAAAATCCAGATTCCGCCACAACCTCGTCACGCCGTGCGCCGGACGCACCTGGTTGACGCGCTGGAACGCGAGATTTCGCATTACAAGCTCATCCTGCTTTCGGCGCCGGCCGGTTATGGCAAGACGACACTCCTTTCGCAATGGGCCCATTCGAGTCACTTCCCCACTGTCTGGCTATCGCTCAGTGATGACGATAACGACTTTGAGCGCTTCTTCCGGTATGTGCTGATCGCCTGGGAGAAGATTCAACCAGACATCCGCGCAAGCCCACTCGGTTTGCTGCTCGGTGGATCCGAGCCAGATCACAAAGAGGTCCTGACCACCTTTGTCAGCGTTGCCAGCGACAGCTCCGATCACCTTGTTTTTGTTCTTGACGATTATGACCTGATTCACGAACCGTCTATCCATCAAGCCATCACGTTTCTACTTGACCATCTGCCACCGACAATTCACATCGTAATGGCGGGCCGCGCCGAGCCAAATGTATCTCTCGCTCGATATCGCGCTCGGGATGAGATGTTGGAGTTTCGCGCCCAGAAGCTACAATTCTTGCAACACGAGACGGCGGATTTTCTGAATGAATTAATGGGACTGGATCTCTCCGGTGACCAACTCGTTGAGTTGCAAACGCAGCTCGAGGGATGGATCGCCGGTTTACAATTGACGGCCCTGACCCTTCGACATCACCCCAGGTCGGCAGATCAGCTCAAGGTCACAGGCAAACATCGCTTCATTGCCGATTACCTGAGTGAAGATGTCCTTGCCCATCTACCGGAAAACACAAGAGAGTTCCTTCTTCTGACCAGCATTCTGGATCGTCTTTGCGCTTCGCTATGTGATGCGGTCACTGCCAGAGAGGGCGGACAAGAGATGCTTCAACGTTTGGAGCGGGAAAACATCTTCCTCCTGCCGCTGGACGACAACCGGGAGTGGTTCCGTTATCATCCTATTTTTGCGGACTTCCTTCAAGGAGAGCTCAACCGGCGCCACCCGGATCAAATCTCGGCACTCCATGGCCGGGCAGCCCAATGGTATCTCATTCATGACCTTCCGGAACAGGCACTCCGTCATGCGGTAGCAGCAGACGATGCAGAGACCGCTATCCAAGTTTTTGATGAGTATCTTAATGTAAAGCTCAACAGTGGCGAACCTGGCGTTGTCAAACGTTGGCTGGAATTGTTGCCAGAGCAATGGCTGGTCGACTATCCTGTGTTCGGACTGGCGCGGGCTGGTTTGTTTGCCTATACGGGCTCACTAGAGGACTGTCTTCGCACGATTGATGAAGTGGAACGGAAGTTAGCGCCAGTAGAGGGTGAGCAAGCGCGAGGGCAATTGGGCAAAGTAAGCGCCGTTCGTTGTGCCATTGCCTGTATTCAAAACGATGTCACAAAAGCCGAAACGTATGCGGATCAGGCGCTGCACAATTTGCCTGGAAAGGATAATCCTTTTCTACACCTGGTTTATGGCGCGCTGGGCGACGCCTATCGCAGCAATGGGCGCTGGCAGGAAGCAAGACAATGCTATCTGAACGCGCTCAACTTGCTTCATGGACCCGCCTATCGTTTTCATTCGGTGCACGCGTTTGGCGCACTAGCGGATCTCGAATTACGGCAAGGTCGCTTGCGCGCTGCCACTGCATATTGGAAAAAGGCTCTCGCAGGCATCGAAGACCAAGCCAATTGGGGCAGCTTTTCCCTTCCATTAATTGGCTGGGTGTACATTCGCATGGGCGAAATCCTATACGAGTGGAACGAATTGAAGGAAGTGGAAGATTATCTTTCCCGGGGACTGGAACGGGCGGAACTAGGGGGCGACGTGAGGGCGATGATTGCCGGTTACCTGCTGAAAGCTCGTCTCAAGCTAACGGAAGGCGACAAGGCAGCGGCAGGGGAATACTTGGAGCGCGCCCGTCCGCTGGTAGAGAATGCCTCCTTTTCAGATTGGACGAGTCGCTTTGAGCGCTTGCAGCTCGAATTCTGGGTGGCGCAGGATCAGCTTCGGGCAGCCGTGAACTGGGCGAAGGAGAGGCTGCGGAGCGACGCACTCGAGACGCAATCAGAACCTGAGGGAGCACAACTGGCCATTTCTCGCGTGCTGATTGTCAGAGGCGAGGTGCCATCTCTCCAGCAAGCACTCAGCCTGCTTAGGGGTTTGCTTACCGCGGCAGAAGCCGAGGGCCGAGAAGGCATTATTGTAGAGGGACTCGCCCTTCAGGCCCTCGCTCATTGGAAACGCGGCGAGCAGACGATTGCCATGACCTCTTTGGAACGCGCCCTTCGCCTGGCGGAACCGGAAGGCTACTTGCGTCTCTTCGTTGATCTCGGACTGCCGATGGGCCGGCTTTTACAGGAAGCCAAATCCAGAGAAGTGATGCCAGGCTATGTCGACACTATCCTCGCGGCGTTCGGTGAGGATTGGGTCTCTAGAACTACGACTCATGAAGTACTCCCGGAACATCTGACGTCGCGCGAACAAGAAGTGCTAAAACTGATTGCCGCCGGTCTAACGAACCGTGAGATTGCTGAGCAATTGGTGATTTCACCCGAGACGGCGAAAAAGCACGTCGCTAACATTTGCGCCAAATTAGGCGTAAGCAACCGCACGGAAGCCGCCGCCAGAGCCAGGCAACTGGACTTGCTCGAGTAGCGGTCAATTTATTTAGCTCCCAATATCTAACAGCAGAATACTCCGCCTGAATTCCCCATTGTGGGCATGCCTGGGTATACCCATTATCTTATGCTGGGCATAGATAACGAACCAAATTGGAGATTCAGGAGGTTGTACTCATGTAAACGAATCTGCCTGTCATTGCCGGGGTAATTTCGAGCACAATCTTTACGCTCAGCACGCTTCCTATGCTGTGGAAAGCCTTCACGACAAAGGATCTGAAATCGTATAGCCTCAGCAACATCCTGCTTAGCAACGTGGGCAATATTATCCACTCCATCTACATCTTCCACCTGCCAGCAGGACCTATCTGGCTGCTGCATTCCTTCTACTTGGTGAGTACGGGTTTGATGCTGGTTTGGTATCTACGTTATGAATGGCGCACGAATGCCCGCGCGTGAACGATACCCCGTTCGAATACTCCCATCGGGGCATGACCCTGCCCCTTCATTGCTTTACACTCGAATCAAATTAATGTCGAATGCTGCATACCTGATACGAAAGGATACGGAAATGATGGAACATATAGAAACAGTCATCGTCGGCGGTGGCCAGGCCGGACTGGCGACGAGCTACTATCTGACCCAACACGAGCGCGAACATGTCGTTTTAGAGGGCGCCGCGCAAGCTGCTAACGCCTGGCGGCACGGGCGCTGGGATTCCTTTACGCTCGTCACACCCAACTGGATGCTTAAGATGCCTGGGGGGGGATACAACGGTGCTGACCCCAATGGATTTTTGCCGCGTGAGGAGATCGTCGCGTATTTTGAACAATATGCCGAGCGATTCAAGCTGCCAGTGCAGTACAACGCACGCGTGGTTTCTGTCGAATCGATGAATGGCAAGGGCTATCGGGTTCAAACATCGGAACGGAGCTTCCAGGCAGATAACGTAGTGATAGCGACAGGCTTTGAGCAGTTGCCGAAGATACCGCCGTTTGCCGCGAACCTGTCACCGGATATCACGCAGCTCCACAGCAGCGCGTATCGTAACCCCGAGTCCCTTCCTGCAGGCGCGGTGCTGATCGTCGGCAGTGCGCAGTCTGGCACGCAAATTGCCGAAGAGCTTTATAAAAATGGAAGGCAGGTCTTCCTGTGCACAGGCAGTGCCGGTCGAGCGCCGAGACGTTATCGCGGGAGGGATACCGTCGAGTGGATGTATCTCGTCGGCTTTTTCGATATGACGCCGGACAAGCTGCCTGTTCCCGAAGAACATTTTGTCGCCCCGCATCTTTCTGGCACAGACGGTGGACACACCTTGAACTTGCATCAGTTCGCGCGCGATGGTGTGACACTGTTGGGGCATCTAGGGGGTGCGGCAGGCTACCAAATTTCGATCGCTCCAGACCTGTACGAGAATCTTGCCAAAGCGGATGGGTTTGAGCTTCAGGGCAAGAAAATGATTGACGGTTACATCCAGGCAAATGGACTGGACGTGCCGGAAGAGGAGCCGCCCCAACTGCGCGACGGTTATGAACAACCCATCCTCGAAGAGCTTGATTTGAAGGCGGCCGGGATCCATACTGTCATCTGGGCAACGGGCTACACCTTTGACTTTAGTCTCATCAAGCTGCCCATCGGCGATGAACATGGCTTTCCCATCCAGAGGCGCGGGGTCACAAACTACCCCGGCTTGTACTTTGTGGGCATGCCCTGGATGCCATCTTTAAAATCGGGCATCCTGGCGGGTGTAGGCGAATTCGCCGAGTATATTGCCTCTCACATTACAAATGGCAAGGTACGCTAAGACTTTCCGCTCCCAAAGCCGCATCTATCAAAGAGGATGATAGTCCATTCTGCTGAATGACAAACAAGCGACCTATAAGGGTCGCTTGTTTGAAAAATAGATTCATAACCAGATTTTGAACGTCTTAATCTCGAAGGGTTTGACCGCAACTGTAAGTTGGTTATCCTGATACGCAACTGGTATCTCGTCTTCTTCCAGAAGATTACACTCGACCGCCTTACGAATCGGTTGCCCAAATGTGATCGTCACCGCGTTGCTGCGATATTGCTTGCATTCATAGATACGCACGATCCAGGCGTCCTCGTCCTCTGCCTTCTTGACGGTTTCGAGGACGACGTGGTCAACATCCACCTCCGCCCAGGTGTAGGCAGACGGTAGATCGCCCCGCAAGTTAGCAGGGACCAGTCGAGCCATCAGCGGATCGTTGAGGGCATAGGCTTCGTGGATGACATCGCTCTCACGCAGGTTTCCGGCGTGCGGCAGCAGGCTGTACGTGAATTCGTGCCGTCCCTGGTCCGCCGTTTCGTCGGGCTCGGTTGGAGACCGGTGCAGCGTGATGCGCATCTGGTTGTCTTTTACATCGTAGCCGTACTTGCAGTCGTTGAGCAACGCCACACCATAATTGCCTTCGGACAAATCGACCCACTTATGAGCAGGATTCTCGTAGTGAGCCACATCGAAGGAAGTGTTCCAATGGGTAGGGCGCTCGATGCTGCCAAACTGAATATCGTAGGTGGAACGGGTGGCGCGCACATTCACCGGGAAGGCAGCCTTCAATAAGACCTGGTGCTCATGCCAGTCCAGTTCTGTGCGGAAGTCGATGCGCGGGGAATTGTGGTAGATCGTCAGCCGTTGCGTGATGGTCGTATTCGCGAATCGCCAGGTGAGGCGCAGCACACCGCGCACGGGACCGGTCTCCTCTACCGCCGCTTCCAGGAGATCATCTACCTGGCGCATTTTATCCTGGTAAAAGATATCGATGTTCCAGGCCTCGCCATTGATAGAGCGATCCTCAAAGAGCTGGAGCACGTTGCCGGGAGCGGTCAGCACCTCACGCTCATTGCGCTTGTCGAACAGAGACGTAATATTTCCATTTGTATTGAGGGCTATTTGATAGAAACGGTTTTCGAGGAAGGTGGGAGTGACTGTGATCTCATTCGCTTCCGGCTGTGAATCAGAAACAAGTGAGAAGGCGCGGTAGCCGAACGAGGGAACCAAACCCACATCGAATAGTAGTCTTTTCTGCTCC